>DATCZH010000115.1:0-17590 GCA_036526015.1 Sulfuricaulis sp. | reverse complement strand
TGTGCCTGATAATTCAGCACAGCATCCATCGCGACCGGAATCCGCTGACTGTCCCGCCTTTCGTTCATTGCGCCCATTTCATCCTCATGCATAGCCGGTAAACTTTTCATTACCGGAACCTCCATGCCGGATGTCCGGCTGTCACCGCTTGATTCTCGAAAAGCCCTGATAACTGCTGGATAAAATACCCTGTTCATGGAACGCTGTCGATGCCTGTTTGTAACAATCGATTACCCTTGAACTTTTACCGCTGATCGCGGATATCACCGGTTGAGTAACAACTTATTCTGGCACCAGCCAGTTGATTTCGGTTCGGCCAACCGGTTGAAGTTGCAGCACATTCATTAAATCTGGTAACAGTGAGCGAAGAGTTTCATCAAGCTTCCAAGGAGGGTTGATCATAACCATGCCACAACCGTTCAGACGAAAGTCCGAGTCTTCGGGGTAGGGGCTGAACTCGGCAAGCAGGATCCTGCGTATCCCGGTGGAGACAAGTTCCCGATGGAACCGCGCAACAGGAGAGCGGTTTTTGATGGGGTACCACAGGGCATAGAGGCCGGATTCCCAGCGAGCACGTGCCTCGCGCAATCCTTCCATCTGCTGCTGAAATTCCTGGTCCGATTCGTAGGGTGGATCGATCAGCACCAGACCGCGCCTTTCCCGGGGCGGCAAAAAAGCCTTGAGACCGGCATAGCCATCCTGCCGCAGTACTGACACTTGCCGGTCCCGGGCAAACTCAATTTTCAATTGGGCGCAATCGTCCGGATGCAATTCGAGCAGGACCGCGCGGTCCTGTGGCCGCAAGAAATAGCGCGCAAATCGTGGCGAACCAGGGTAATACCGCAATGCTTTCCCCATGTTCAGGGCGCGTACCGCAGAGAGATAATCTTCGATCCCGGGCAGGGATTGCCTGTTCCACAGTCGCAGGATCCCATCGCGGTGCTCGCCGGTTTTCTGCGCCGCCATGCTGTTCAGGTCATAGCGTCCGGAGCCGGCGTGGGTATCGAGGTAGAAAAACGGGGTGTCTTTGCGGGAAAGCGACTTGAGCAGCAGGGAAAGCAGAACATGCTTGAAGACGTCAGCAAAATTGCCTGCATGATAGATATGGCGGTAATTCATCGAGATACCGGCCCGTGCCCTACAGACGGCCGGTTCAACGCGATGCTTCTTTCAACCACCCGGCGGCACGTTCCGCGAAATACGTAAGAATCGCATCGGCCCCGGCACGCTTGATGGAAAGCAGTGATTCCAGGATGCACGCGCGTTCGTCGAGCCAGCCATTTTTTGCCGCCGCCATGAGCATGGCGTATTCACCACTCACTTGGTAAACAAATGTCGGGATACCGAATCGTTCCTTGACGCGCCGCACGATGTCGAGATACGGCATTCCCGGCTTGATCATCACCATGTCTGCGCCTTCTTCGATATCGAGCGCGACCTCGCGCAGCGCCTCATCCGAATTGGCCGGGTCCATCTGGTAGCTTTCCTTGCTGCTGCTCCCGAGGCTCGCCGCCGAATCCACGGCATCGCGGAAGGGGCTGTAGAAATTCGAGGCATACTTGGCGGAATAGGCAAGAATGCGTGTATGGACATGCCCGGCCTTCTCCAGCGCATCGCGTATGGCACCGATACGACCATCCATCATGTCCGAGGGGGCGACGACATCGGCCCCGGCAGCCGCATGCGACAACGCTTGTTTGACCAGCACCACCATGGTTTCATCGTTCAGCACATAGCCAGTGTTGTCGATCAGCCCGTCTTGGCCATGCGAGGTATAAGGATCGAGTGCCACGTCAGTAATGACGCCCAATTCCGGGAAATTCTTTTTTAGCGCACGCACCGTCTGCGGCACCAAACCCTTAGGATTGAAGGCCTCAACAGCCTTGGTGTCCTTCTTGGATGTCGGCACGACCGGAAACAGGGCAATGGCAGGAATGCCCAGCTTGAGAATCTTTTCCACCTGCGTGAACAATCGGTCTACTGTCACGCGGTTGATCCCCGGCATGCTTGGAACTGGTTCCACGCGATCCTTGCCTTCCATGATAAACACAGGCTGGATGAGATCGTCCGCCGAAAGCCGCGTCTCGCGCATGAGCCGGCGCGAAAAACTGTCGCGTCGCAGGCGGCGCATGCGTACTCGTGGAAATTTTCCTATGCCATTTGCCATGACTGCCTGTGCTGAGAGATGAGTACCTTATGCTAGCCTAGGCCACCCCACGAGAGATATTCCGTTGTCACACTTCGGGGCAACGGATCCGCGCGCGGGGCGAGAAAAACTGGCTAAGCTCTTACTTGACCTTTTTGGCTTTGGCCTTGGCTTTGGTTTTAGTTTTCGCTTTGAATTTGCTCTTGACCTTGGTCTTGATCTTGAGCTTGGTTTTTGCAGCAGGTTTTGCAAGTTTCTTCTTAGCCTTGGAAGGCGCCACGGCTTTTTTGGCAACGACCTTCTTAGCGGGGAGCTTGGCTTTGGCAGCCGCCGCCTTGGCGATTTTTTCCGCCTTGGCCGCGGCTTTGGCTTTGGCCTCCTCCGCCTTGGCTTTGGCGGCCGCACGCATGGCCGCCGACTCGATCTTACTCATCACGTCCGCCAGTGGCCGGATTTGCGATTCAATGATATCGCTTACGGACTTGAAGATGGTGCTGACCGTGCCCACACCACGCACGGTGCGTAGCTTGCCTTGGGCTTTGTAATAGTTGGCCAGCGGAGCGGTCTGATCCTGATACACTTTGAGACGATTGCTGACCGTGTTTTCGTTATCATCGGATCGGTGCGTCAGGCTGACACCGCATTTGTCACATTTATTAGATGTTTTCGGTGCTGAAAAATGGATATTGTAAATGGCGCCGCAAGACCCGCAGGTCCGCCGGCCCGTAAGGCGCTTCATCAGCACATCGGCGTCGACATCCACCAGTAACGCAAGCTGCAACGGCTGACCCAGTCGCGCCAGCATGGCATCGAGCGATTGGGCCTGCGGGATATTCCGAGGAAAACCGTCGAGAATAAAACCGTTCTTGGCATCGGGCTTGGCGAGTCGCGCCTGGATCATGCCGAGCACGATGTCATCGGTAACTAATTGGCCGGCATCCATGGCGGCCTTGGCCTTTTTTCCCAAATCGGTCCCGGCTGCTACTTCCGCCCGCAGCAGGTCGCCCGTGGACATCTGCGGAATTTTATACTTCTCTACCAATAACTTAGCTTGAGTTCCCTTGCCGGATCCCGGCGCTCCCAATAGCACGATTCGCATGGTCTTCTCGCTGTTTAAGTTTTTGGGTCGGTGCAGATTCTTGAGAAAATACCCCTGGTTCTATGGCAGGGGCGCGTAAACTACAATTTGCCCACTCTGGCGTCAATGGTCTGGCGACCTATAAATGGGCCCTATCCCCGGATTCATCATTCCGCGTGTTCCATGGAGGGAAACTTGGTTAAGCTCGATATTCTTGGCAGAGCGTCCTTCTGAGCATTCCAGCCGATGAGCCAAAGCAAAATTCCAGATTTTTCCGAGACCGAACTCTGGACCGTGCGCAGCACCCTGAAGGAGCGCTACGGCAAGGAGATCGAGACACAGCTGGCCGATACCGAGGTCATGGTCAGCAGCGCCGGAGACATGACTTGGTGCCCAGCTATCTTCTGGTCCGCCAAGGGAGCGAATTTCGCCATTGCGAAAACAGGTGCCAAGCGCTTTCGCGCCTACTTTTATTATCATCCGGAACACCAGCTCGGCACCGGGATCGACAGCTACGATGAAATCGGCGATTGCGTAATCAGTGTCCTGCAGGTCGAGGCCGATCACCTACGCAAGCAGAAAATTAAAATAGATCAACACCCGGCGAAGGACGACAAGGATTCACCGGAGAAACCGGATATATCACCACTCTTTTGGGGAGACTGAAACAATGGCTAAGGCCAAACCAAAAAATGCTTTTTACGCGCAATCGGGAGGCGTCACGGCGGTCATCAACGCCTCGGCCTGCGGGGTGCTGGAGACAGCACGCAAGCATAAAAAAACAATCGGCAAAGTCTATGCCGGACGTAATGGCATTATCGGGGCGCTGACCGAAGACCTGATCGATACCAGCAAGGAATCTGTGGCCGCGATCAAGGCGCTCAAACATACCCCTTCCGGTGCATTTGGCTCTTGCCGCTACAAGCTGAAAAGCCTGGAGCAGAACAAGCGCGAATACGATCGCTTGATCGAAGTCTTCAAGGCGCATGACATCGGATTCTTTTTCTACAACGGTGGCGGCGATTCGGCCGACACCTGTCTCAAAATCTCGCAGCTGTCCGAAACCATGGGTTATCCCATTCAGGCGATTCACGTGCCGAAGACCGTGGACAACGACTTGCCCATTACCGACAACTGCCCTGGCTTCGGTTCCGTGGCCAAATACATCGCGGTCTCGACACGCGAGGCATCATTTGATGTTGCCTCCATGGCCAAAACTTCGACCAAAGTATTTATCCTCGAAGTCATGGGCCGGCACGCCGGCTGGATCGCAGCCGCCGGCGGTCTCGCCTCGACCAAGGACACCGAGATCCCGATCGTGATCCTGTTTCCGGAAGTCAGCTTCAACAAGGAAAAATTTCTCGCCACCGTTGATGCCAACGTCGGGAAATACGGCTATTGCACCGTGGTGGTGTCCGAGGGCGTGAAGAACCCGGACGGCAAGTTCCTCGCCGACCAGGGCCTGAAGGATGCCTTCGGCCATGCCCAACTCGGCGGCGTAGCACCGGTAGTGGCCTCGATCGTCAAGGAAGGACTGGGTCTCAAGTATCACTGGGGCGTGGCCGACTACCTGCAGCGTGCCGCGCGCCACATCGCCTCCAAAAGTGACGTCGATCAGGCCTATGCCATGGGCAAGGCGGCGGTGGAACTGGCCGTCAAGGGCAAGAATTCAGTTATGCCGACGGTAGAGCGCGTGTCCAACAAACCCTATAAATGGAAGGTCGGCGTCGCCCCGCTCAACAAGGTGGCAAATGTCGAGAAAATGATGCCCAAGGATTTTATCACCGACGACGGCTTCGGCATTACTGTCAAGTGCCGGCAGTATCTTGAGCCGTTGATCCAGGGCGAGGACTACCCTCCGTACAAGAACGGGATGCCGCAGTACGTACGCCTCAAGAATTTACCGGTGAAAAAGAAACTTCCGGGCGAGTTCAAACCGTAATCTTTAATCATTTTGACCACCAAGGACGCCACGTTATGCGGATATAAGCATTTTTTCTCTTGACGTTTTTGGCGGTAAAATTTCTTATGACTTTAGACAAGGCCAAGGAAATGCTTCAGGTTCAAGCGGGATTCGGCGGGTTCTACAATGCCAATTCGGCCAAGCTAATCCTGGCAGAAGTTAGCCGCGAGCATGGCCAAGCGGCGGTGGACCGGCTGATCCGTGAGCTGGAACTGGACAAGGTGTTCAATTTCGAGCCAGGCATGCGTTTTGAAGGCGGGCTGGCCATCAAGAAATGAAGGCTGGCCTGCATTTGATATTTATCAACGATGCCGTACAACCGTGTCGGTTACTTTCGTCATTTGTTAATAACCATTGCGCCGGTGGGCGTGGTAATACCCAACTTGCGGGAGGAAAAACATGTCTGACAGCCTGATCTTTGCCCTTGCCTGTGCCGTCGCGGCCTTGCTCTATGGCGCGATATCCATCAAATGGGTCCTTGATAAACCTACCGGCAGCGATCGCATGCGCGAGATCGCGGCCGCGATCCAGGAGGGGGCTTCGGCCTACCTGAACCGTCAATACACCACCATCGCCGTCGTCGGCGTGATTCTTTTCCTTGTGATTTATTTCGCACTCGATCCCCGTACCGCCATTGGCTTCGCTATCGGCGCACTTCTTTCCGCTGCCACCGGCTATATCGGCATGAACATCTCGGTGCGCGCCAACGTGCGCACCACTGAAGCGGCGAAGAGTGGACTCAACCCGGCGCTGTCAGTCGCGTTCCGTTCCGGAGCCATTACCGGCATGCTCGTGGTTGGCCTCGGATTGCTGGGCGTGGCCGGTTATTACGCCCTGCTCAAATATCTGTATCCTGGCTTCACCCAGTCGGAACTGATCGCGCCCTTGGTCGGGCTCGCCTTCGGCGGCTCGCTCATTTCAATCTTTGCGCGTCTCGGCGGTGGTATCTTCACCAAGGGTGCCGACGTGGGTGCTGATCTGGTGGGCAAAGTCGAGGCTGGCATCCCCGAGGACGACCCGCGCAACCCGGCGGTAATCGCCGACAACGTCGGCGACAACGTCGGCGACTGCGCTGGCATGGCTGCCGACCTGTTCGAGACCTACGCGGTGACCATTATCGCCACCATGCTGCTCGGCAGCCTGTTGCTGCCGAGCTTTGGCAACGCCGTGCTGTACCCGCTGGTGCTGGGCGGCGTGTCCATCCTCGCCTCCATCGTCGGCACGTTCTTTGTTAAAACCAGCGGCAAGGGAAAGATCATGAACGCGCTATACCGCGCCGTGATCGTTTCCGGCGTGATTGCTGCCATCGCGTTTTACTATGTAACCGAGAAAAT
This sequence comes from Sulfuricaulis sp., assembly GCA_036526015.1. GTDB lineage: Bacteria > Pseudomonadota > Gammaproteobacteria > Acidiferrobacterales > Sulfurifustaceae > Sulfuricaulis. The sequence continues at coordinate 11,069 of DATCZH010000115.1, read as the reverse complement.
GATGATGGGCAACGGTTCCTTCGCCACGATGAACATTTACGGCGCAGCCCTCATCGGCCTGGCGCTTACCACGGCCATGGTCGTCATCACCGAGTACTACACCTCGACGGAGTACAGTCCGGTGCGGAAAATCGCCCAAGCCTCCACCACCGGCCATGGCACCAACATCATCGCCGGCCTCGGCCTGTCGATGAAAGCCACGGCGCTGCCGGTGCTGTCAGTCTGCGCCAGCATCTGGGGCGCTTACGAACTTGCCGGCCTGTACGGCATCGCCATTGCCGCCACTTCGATGCTGTCCATGACCGGCGTCATCGTGGCGCTGGACGCCTATGGTCCGGTCACCGACAACGCCGGCGGCATCGCCGAAATGGCGGGACTGCCGAAGAAAGTTCGCAACATCACCGACCCGCTCGATGCCGTCGGCAACACCACCAAGGCCGTCACCAAGGGATACGCCATCGGCTCGGCCGGTCTCGCGGCGCTGGTGCTGTTCGCCGATTACACCGACGCCCTGAAGCATGCCGGCAAGGCGGTGGAATTCAGCCTTTCCGACCCAAACGTCATTATCGGTCTTTTCATCGGCGGATTGATCCCCTATCTCTTCGGCGCGCTCGCCATGGAGGCCGTCGGACGCGCCGCCGGCAGCGTGGTGGTCGAGGTGCGGCGCCAGTTCAAGAGCATCAAGGGCATCATGACTGGCAAAGCCAAGCCGAATTATTCCCGGGCGGTAGACATGCTGACCAAGGCCGCGATCAAGGAGATGATCCTTCCGTCGCTGCTGCCGGTACTGGTACCGATCGTGGTCGGCTTCACGCTCGGCAAGGAGGCGCTCGGCGCGGTACTGCTCGGCACCATCGTCACCGGTATATTCGTCGCCATCTCCATGACCACCGGCGGTGGCGCCTGGGACAACGCCAAGAAATACATCGAGGACGGAAAGCACGGCGGCAAAGGCTCGGATGCGCACAAGGCGGCGGTCACCGGTGACACCGTGGGCGATCCCTACAAGGACACCGCGGGCCCGGCGATCAACCCAATGATCAAGATCATTAACATCGTCGCGTTGCTGATTGTGCCGTTGCTGTAAACTGTTTTTATACACTAAACAAAGGCCGGCACTCGCCGGCCTTTGTTTTTGAGGGATACAATACTGTAATGAAAATATGCATCGTCTCCGACAGCCACGACCATCGCGAACACCTGGCCGCCGCTGTCAGCGAGGCAAAAACGCTGGGTGCACAGGCCGTGCTCCATTGTGGCGATTTGGTGGCACCAAGCACGTTGCATGCAATTATTCCGCTGGGGCTACCGGTACATTTGGTGCATGGCAACAACCAAGGTGACCTGTTTCACCTGTCCCGGCTGGCGCACCTACCGGAGAACCATTTGCATTATTATGGCCAAGACGGCTCGTTTGTTATCGCAGCGAAAAGGATATTCATCGTGCATTACCCCCATTATGCGAAAGCCATGGCGCTCACGGGCGATTACGACATGGTGTGCAACGGGCACGAGCACCATGCCATCATCGAACGCCTCCGCAACGTGAAAGGCACTGAGACGCTGCGCATCGATCCCGGCACCGTGGGCGGCGTAAGCGCGCCGGCAACTTACGTACTGGGCGACCTCGTGAAGATGGAATTCGAAATCCGGGTCGTACCAGAACCGGCTGGAGCTGGCAGATGGCAGTTCGCTGGAGCGCAGCACTAAACCACGCTCTCTTGCTATGGGCGTTATGGCCCATGGCGGTCAGCGCCGCCCCCCCTGAATGGGTTGAAGGGTTTGAGGCTGGGCTTATCCAGGCACAGGAGCGACAGCGTCCGGCCTTCGTGTATTTTGACGCCGAGTGGTGCAGCTGGTGCCAACGCTATAAGCACGACACTCTCGAGACGCGGCATGTGCGCCAATTGCTCGCGCAGCACTACGTGGCCACGCGTGTGGATTTCGACGCGCGCCCGGATCTCGTGAAACGTTATGACGTTCGTGGCCTTCCCTACACCCTGATTCTCTCGCCGGTGGGTGAAGTCCTGAACGGCTTCGTGGGCATTCTCACGCCTGGAGATATGTCGGATTTGCTGCGTGAATTTGCCGTGAGGACAGAGCCAACGCTGGCCAGAGAAATCCCGGATATCGTTGCGCGCAGTGGAAAGCTTGATCGGGCGGGATTCGAGAAATTCCGCCGCTTTTTTCTGGAACACATTACCCATTTGTACGATCCACAACACGGGACCCTGGCAGGAAGGTTCGAGACCGGGGCCACGCTCAAGCGAGCTTCTCCACTGACTTGGATGTATCTCGCCAACCTTGAACCTTGGCGCGAGCGCGCGCGGCGTGCGGCGTTGGCCGAACACAAACGCCTGTATGATCCCGTGGATGGAGGTTTTTTCAATTTTCTCGACCCGTCACAACCGGGCGGCGAGTACACCGAATCCTCGAAATTGCTCGAAGGCAACGCCTGGCTTATCGCCTGGTTTTCCCAGGTTGACGTCGAAAACACCGAACTGAAACAGGCGGCGGCCGAAGGGTGGCGATTCATGCGTGAGCGTCTGTGGGATGCGCGCGAGGGCGGATTTTGGCAGGCACAGGTCGCCGACCAGCGCTACTACGCACTTCCCCCGGGGCAGCGGCGGCGTGCCGCGGCGCCACCTCTGGATCACATGAAACGCGCTGACACCAATGCCCAAGCAGCCTGGGCGCTCGTGCATTACGCGCGCGCCAGCGGTGACCGGCGTGCGCTGGAATACGCCATGGGCGCGCTCGATTATGTACTCACAATGCTGTGGCGCAATGGACGACTTTACCATCATTGGCGAGACGGAATGCTTTCCACGCCGGACGTCCCACTCGACTGGTTCTGGGTGTTGGGGGCTGGAGCCGAGATAGAACTTGTACTGCCGGCAGCGACACGTCGTCAGCGTTTGCAGGAAATCAGTGCCCTCGCCGCTACCTGGTTGCGAAAAGAAATGCGCAAGACGGACCTTGATTTAGCCGACCCGGAACTCATTGGACTGATTGCATGGGTTTCACAGTATCAATCACTGTTTCCACAGATTCCGGGCCAATCGCGCGAATGGGCGCTCCGCCGGCTGCATCTGCGCGCCGACACAGCTCCGGATGACGTGGTGTTCGGACTGCAGGCCTGGGAGCAGGCGTTAAAGCAAAACCCTAGGCCGACTCGGCGCGACGGTCTGTTGTGGCGCCGTCACTCGCCATAGGCAAGGCATACAGCCCAAGTTTTGCGAAAAGCTTCTTATCGGTGTTGGAATCCGGGTTGGGCGTGGTAAGCAGTTTGTCGCCGTAAAAGACGGAATTGGCGCCGGCCAGAAAACACAGCGCCTGGAGGTGATCTGGCATACTACTCCGGCCGGCGGAAAGCCGCACGAACGACGTTGGCATCGCAATGCGTGCGACCGCGATAGTACGCACGAACTCGATCGGATCAAGCCTTGGCTTATCGGATAAAGGCGTGCCGGGGATATGCACCAGCAGATTGATTGGCACCGATTCCGGCGGCGGGTCGAGCGCAGCCAACTCAGCAATAAACTCTATACGATCCCCGCGCGACTCCCCCATTCCCAGGATGCCGCCGCAACAGACCTTGATGCCGGCGGATCGCACTTTATTCAGAGTTTCCAGCCGGTTGTCGAAACTGTGAGTATGCACAATGTTGTCGTAATGGGTTCGCGAAGTATCCAGATTGTGGTTGTAGTAATCGAGTCCTGCCTGTGCCAATTGTTCGGCTTGCCCTTCGCGCAATAATCCGAGTGTCGCGCAGGTTTCCAGGCCCAGTTCCTTGACCGCGCGAATCATCTCGGTGATTTCCGCCAGATCCTTTTCCTTCGGACCACGCCAGGCGGCGCCCATGCAGAATCGGGTGGCGCCGCGATCCAGGGCAGAGCGTGCGGCCGCGAGCACTTCCTCCCGGGACATCATTGGCTGGTTTTGGACGTCAGTGTGGAAGCGCGCTGACTGGGAACAGTATCCGCAATCTTCGGAACAGCCACCGGTCTTGATGGACAAGAGTGTGGACAACTGCACTGCGTTCGGATCGAAGTGCCGACGATGCACACTCTGGGCACGATAGATCAGGTCATTGAACGGCAATTCAAACAGGGCGGCAATTTCGGCGGTATCGGGGCGCATCGGCATTTACTACAGGGAATGGTCGCGACAAACTAGGGCAAGCCGGTCCGCGTGTCAACCTTGTTCGAAAAGGTAAGTTGACGAAAGAGTTCAGGCCAACGCGTTGTTCTCGCGAGAATTGCCGGTGGCCATGACGCGCAGACGGTTCATATCACGCAAACTGATCTGTCGTCCGTGTACGCTGATCAGGCCTTCGTCATGGAAACGCGAAAGCAGGCGACTAACCGTTTCGAGTGCGAGCCCCAGGTAATCACCCAAGTCTTGGCGCGACATGCTTAGCTTGAATTCCTCCGGTGCCCCGCCCAAACGTTCCAGCCGGCGAGAGAAACTCATGAGGCAGGAGGCCAGGCGCTCCTCCGCGGTCATGCGGCCCAACAGCATGAGCATTTCTTCATCGCGCACAATTTCGCGACTCATGATACGCAGGAGTTGATGCTGCAGCCCGGGGATTTTGGTCGCCAGTTCCTCCAGCAAGGGAAAGGGAATTTCACATACTTCCGAGGGCTCGAGCGCCTCGGCGCTGCACGGATGCTTGTCGCTGTTAATGGCGTCGATGCCAAGCAACTCACCCGGGAGATAAAAACCGGTCACTTGGGCGCGGCCATCTTCTATCAGCCCGGTGGTCTTGAGCGCCCCTGTGCGAATGGCATACAGCGATTGCAAGGGATCACCAAAACGGTAGAGGATTTCGCCCTTTTTCAGCGTGCGGCGGCGCTTGATGAGTCGATCGAGGGCAGAAATATCGGTTTCGGAGAGCCCCAGCGGCAGACACAGTTCTTGAAGCGTGCAGCTTTTGCATGCCGCCTTGATGCTGGAGATGTTTATCACCGCAGCCATATCATTCTTCTGCATTGTGGGCTTTCCTAAAAAAATTAGGGAGCGTTGAGCCCGTTATCTCCAGGCCCGATATACCAGCTTAAGTGCTCCAGAATATCACGAAGCCGGATATACCGTATGCGGATTCATAATGTGGAAACATATTCAGACATTGGCTGTAAAGAACACTAAATCACAGCGTATAAATCATTAATTCTGGCTCAAAAAGGACTTTCCATCCTACAATGTTAATAATTGTTAACGCGATTGCGCCATTCAGCCTCAATAGCCACACTTTAAACTGTCTGTGTAATGCCATATTCCGTTTTTACCTTGAATCGGCTGGATTTCACATGTTTTGTACTGGCAGGGTATGGACAGAGCCCTTCTCCGAGCTATTCATTTTATTTGTCTGGACATTAATAAATTTATGATCGCGCCCCCAAATCCCGAGAACGAAACCAGACGTTTGGCGGCCCTGCATGCCTTACGAATCCTCGATACGCCCGCGGAAGAGCGTTTTGACCGGATTACGCGGATCGCGCAGAAACTGTTCGACGTGCCCATCGCGCTGGTCAGCCTGGTGGACGCCGAACGCCAGTGGTTCAAATCCCGCGTGGGACTGGATGCCTCCGAAACCCCGCGCGAGATTTCTTTCTGCGGCCACGCCATTCTGCAAACCGGGCCGTTCGTGGTTTCGAATGCCCTCGAGGACGAACGCTTCCGGAACAATCCGCTGGTAACCGGGGATCCAAATATCCGCTTTTACGCCGGACAACCGCTGCAGGATATCGAGGGAAACAAACTCGGAACGCTGTGTCTCATCGACCGCCATCCGCGCAAGCTGGACAAGGATCAGTTGCAACTCCTGCATGATCTCGGCATCTGGGTGGAAAACGAACTGAACACGGCCAGCCTGAGCAACGTCCTGCACCGGCTACAGAAAAGCGAGCAGCGATATCAGACCCTCGCCCATGAAGCGATGGAAGCCACATCGCTCAAACAGGCGATTCTCGACAGCGCCAACTACAGTATCATCTCGACAGACACCGACGGAACCATTCGCACGTTCAACCAGGTGGCGCAAAGCTGGCTGGGCTATGCCCCGGGCGAGATCATCGGCAAACTGACCCCAGCCGTCATCCATGATCCCGAGGAGGTGGCTCAACACGCGAAGACACTCGCCACGGAGCTGGGAACACCGATCGAGCCCGGTTTCGAGGTATTCGTAGCCAAGGCCCGCCTCGGAATGGCGGATGAAAACGAATGGTCCTATATCCGCAAGGACGGCAGCCGGTTTCCGGTGCGCCTGTCGGTGACAGCCCTGAAAAACGGCGCCAGAGAGATCACCGGTTTTCTCGCCATAGCAAGCGATATAAGCGCCCACAAGCAGGCGGAAAGACAGCGCGACCGGTTCTTCAACATGTCACTGGATATGATGTGCATCGTGGGATTCGACGGCTACATACGGCAACTGAACCCCGCCTGGGAAGAAACACTGGGATTCAGTGATAAGGAACTCAAGGCCGAATTGTTCGGTAAATTCCTGCATCGCGACGACCGGGACCGAGTTATGGCCGAAACCGAGAAGCTAATGCAAGGCCGGGTCATCAGCAACTTCGAGTGTCGTCACCGCTGCCTTGATGGAAGCTACAAGTGGATGCTCTGGAATGCAACCGCCTATGTCGAAGAACAGCTCATCTATGCGGTGGCTCGTGACATCACCGAGCGAATAAAGATCGAGCAGATGCAGAATGAATTCGTCTCCACCGTGAGCCATGAATTGCGCACCCCCCTGACGTCCATCCGGGGCGCGCTTGGTCTAGTCTCCGGCGGCGTGGGGGGGGAATTACCGGCCAAAGCCGGAGAACTCATCGGCATCGCGCACAAAAACTGCGAACGGCTGGTCCAGCTGATCAATGACATTCTCGACAGTGAGAAGATCGCCTCCGGAAAAATGAGGTTCAGCCTCCGCCCGCTGGAAATCATGCCGCTGGTGCAACAGGCGGTCGCCGCCAACCAGCTGTATGCCTCACAGTTCGGTGTCAATCTAAAAATAACCGACGAGCTGTCCGAGGTATGTCTCCTGGCCGACCCCGACCGGCTCATCCAGGTAATGAACAACCTGTTGGCCAACGCCGCCAAGTTTTCCCCCAACGGCGGCGAAGTTTCGGTATCAGTGCGGCGCAATGGCGGCTACGTACACGTTTCGGTATCCGACCAGGGTCCCGGGATTAAGCCGGAATTTCACGGGCGCATTTTCCAGCGCTTTTTTCAGGTGGACGCGTCCGACACGCGCAAGAAAGGCGGCACCGGTCTGGGACTGAGTATCTCCAAGATGATTATAGAAAAAATGGGCGGCCGGATTGGCTTCATCTCCGAACCCGGGCGGGGCGCGACGTTCCATTTCGACATGCCGGAGTTGCAGGAAAAGGCGCTGATGGAGCATACCCCCGAGGGCAATCGTCCGTGCGTCCTGGTCTGTGAAGACGATGCCGAGGTGGCCATGCTGTTGCGCATGATGCTGGGATCGGCGGGACTCAACGTCGATGTGTGTTACAACGCCAGTCAGGCGAAAGATTTCCTCCTCAAGGGTGGCTACGATCTCATGACCGTGGACCTCCAGCTGCCGGGGCAGGATGGCATTTCGCTGATCCGGGAGCTCCGGGGCGATTCCCGCACGCGGAACATTCCCATCGTGGTGATTTCCGCCATCGTGGATGAAGGCCAGAATGAACTGAACGGCGGCGCCTTTGAAATCGTGGATTGGTTGAACAAACCCATTGATCAGCAGCAGCTGATGGCGGCGGTGCACAAGGCGATCGACCGTACCGGAAATCACGGCACCCGGATATTGCACATCGAGGACGATCCGGATGTCCGCCGGCTGCTTTCGGAACTGTTCCAGGACACTGTGGAGATTGTCGCGGCATCCACGTTGCGCGAAGCGCGTTCCGCAATCGCCCAAAACGGTTTCAATCTGATCATACTGGATATCGGGCTGCCCGATGGCTCGGGAGTCGAAATACTGTCGGACCTTAAATCGAGAAACCTGTCCATCCCCATCATGGTGTTTTCGGCAGACGACTTCGACGTGAACGCATCCGACCTGGTGGCCAGCGCTCTGGTCAAGTCGCGGACAACCAACGATGAACTCGCGCAGATGATCAAGGGGCTCCTCCGGCAACGACACGGCTCACGGCCCAGGACCGCGGCATGACTTCGCGTGCACTGAAACGGATACTCTATGTCGAAGACGAAACGGACATTCAGACCGTGGCCAAGCTGGCGCTCGAGTCCGTGGGCGGTTTCGAAGTGGAGATTTGCAATTCCGGGACGAATGCCCTGAAACGGGCGCCCGCCTTCGCGCCGGATCTAATTCTCCTGGATGTCATGATGCCTGATATGGACGGTCCCGCGACGCTGACCGCCTTGCGCGCGCTCCCGGGAACCGCCGATACCGCGGTCATTTTCATGACCGCCAAGGTGCAGAATAGCGAAGTTGAGAACTATAAAAAGCTAGGGGCAATCGATGTGATTCCCAAACCCTTCGATCCGATGACGCTCGCACAAACCGTGCGTGAAATCTGGGCCCGCCATGGCGACAAGACCTGAGAATTTTCATGAGCAGCTCCTGGCGTTGCGGCAGGAGTATATCCGGCGGCTGCCTGAGAAACTCGGCGAGATAGAGGCTGAATGGGCTGATTTGCTGCGCGCGAACTGGGATGCGGAAAAACTTCGCACCGTGCATCGCCGTGCGCACAGTCTCGTCGGGTCCGGCGCCACGTTCGGTTTCCCTTCACTCAGCGACTCGGCCCGCACCATCGAGCAGGTTCTCAAGGAACTGACGGACCAGCCACGACCCGACGACGGGTCGATTGAAAACCGGATCGATGAGCTGCTGATGGAATTGCGCAAGGCCGTCATCCAGGCTAGCCGCGAACTTCCCGCCTTGTCGCAGGAGGAAGACACCGATCTCGATGTGCTGGCCACCCCGACGAGCAGAACCCGGATGGTGTATCTGGTGGAAGGCGATGAAATCCCAGCGCGTGACTTGGCTTTGCAGCTGCGAGATTTCGGTTATGAAGTGCGCATATTCAATACCCTGAAATCGCTCCGTGAAGCGCTCAAATTTCCGCCACCGAACGCCATCATCATGGACATCCTGATGCCGGATGGTGATGGAATTTCCGCGCTGGCAGACATTTCCCGTGACACGGCGGAGGGTGTCCCGGCGCTGGTGGTAACCGTGCTCACGGATTTCGAGGCACGATTGAGAGCAGTGCGCGCCGGCGCCGGAGCCTACCTGCTCAAGCCGGTCGATATCGGCGAGCTCGTCGACAAGCTCGACCACCTGACCGGCAACAAGCCGGCCGATCCCTTCCGCGTGCTGGTCATCGATGATTCAACCGTCCTGACAGAATACTACGCCCTGATATTGCGACATGCCGGGATGCTAACGAGAACCTGCCAAGACCCCACACAAGTGATGACGGCGCTTGAGGATTTCAATGTCGATCTGATCCTGACAGATGTTTACATGCCAGGCTGCGACGGGTTTGAGCTCGCCGCGGTGCTTCGCCAGCAGGATACCTACAGGAGCGTACCGATCGTATTCCTTTCGACGGAAATGGACCTCGACAAGCAATTAACCGCCCTGGGAACCGGCGCGGACGAATTTCTGACCAAGCCGATCACGCCGCATCATCTGATATCCGCCGTCACCTCGCGGGCCACGCGCGCCCGGCTCCTGAGGGAACTGATGTTGCATGACAGCCTGACGGGCCTGCTGAATCATTCGACGGTGAAAGAAAGGCTGGTCAAGGAACTGGCACAGGCCATGCGTCACCATGTGCCGGTGTCGCTGGCCATGATCGATATCGACCACTTCAAGTCCATCAACGACCGCTACGGACATCTCGCGGGGGATCGCGTGATCAAGAGCTTGGCGCGCCTGCTGCAACAGCGGTTGCGCCAAAGCGACCTCATCGGCCGCTATGGCGGTGAGGAATTCCTGATCCTGCTGTATGACACCACCGGGCAGAAGGCGCAGACTCTGATGGACAAGCTGCGTGGCGATTTTTCCGAATTGAAGCATCAGGCCTCCGAGGAACTCTTCCGGGCCACGTTCAGCTGCGGTATTGCCGCGGTTTCGAGGGAGATCAAGGCACCGGCCCTGACCGATATCGCGGACCGCGCCCTGTACCAGGCCAAGCACAATGGACGCAACCAAGTCTTGCTGGTGAATGCCTGATCGGTTCGGGTAATAAACGGGCAAAAAAAAGGCGGGGCATGCCCGCCTTGATTCAATATTATTGCGTTTAAGTCTATTTCAACGAACTCGTGCAATACATGCAGCGCTTGGCCGCGACCGGAATATTCGAAAGGCATTCCGGGCAGCTCTTAGTGCTGGGGGCCTTGGCTTCCTCGGGCTTCTTCAACTTGTTCATCGCCCGGATGACCATGAACAGCGCAAAGGCGATGATGATGAAATCAATCAACGTGTTAATGAAGAGCCCGTAGTTCAGCGTCGGGGCGCCGGCGGCTTTCGCCGCCGCGAGGGTTGGAAAAACCCCATTACCCAGATTTACGAACAGTCCGCTGAAATCCACACCCCCCATGGCCAGGCCGATGGGCGGCATCAGCACATCAGCGACAAATGAACTGACGATCTTGCCGAAGGCTGCACCAATCACGATACCCACGGCCATGTCCACGACATTGCCACGCATGACGAATTTCTTGAACTCATCGAGCATAGAACTGGCTCCTTTTAATATCCTTGGTTATCGGATTAGTTGCTGGTCATGGTTGTCCGCTTTGCCCGGATTTCCACTTCGACGCGGCGGTTTTGTGCCTGACCTTCTGAAGTCTCATTGCTGGCAATCGGCTGTATCTCGCCCATCCCCTGGGTGAAGATGCGTGCCGGATCGATGCCCTTCTGAACGAGATAGGCTTTCACGGCCTCGGCACGGCGCTCCGACAGATGCTGGTTAAAATTCTTGGTGCCGGGGGCACTGGCATGACCCGTGATCGCGACATTCTCAAGGGTGATATTTTTATCGCTCATCCTGATGGCGAGCGCATCCAGCTCGGCCTTGCCCTTGGCG
>DATCZH010000114.1:0-7329 GCA_036526015.1 Sulfuricaulis sp. | reverse complement strand
CGGCGATCCATTCGGCCATCGACTGTGTCACATATAGGCTCGAAAGCGTGTAGCTGTAGAGCTCGGAGGCGGCGATGATCATCATGATCATGACGCTCTCACGCGTGCTGGTGTGAAAGATCTCCCAGATGCGTCGCGGCTGCCAGATTCGGTAGATCACCGCGGCCATGATGAGGCAGAACATGGCACCGACGCCGGCGGCCTCCGATGGCGTCGCCACCCCGCCATAGAGCACGTAGAGAATGCCGAGGATGATCAGGAAAAACGGCAGCACCCGCGGCAGGACCTCGATCTTCTCGCGCAGCGAGAAACGCCGCGCCGCCGCCTCGCCGAACTGGTAACCCTTGCGCCACGACAGGAACAGCGCCCAACAGATGAACAGCACGGTGAGCATGATGCCGGGAAACACACCGGCTAGGAACAGCCTGCCAATCGAGGTTTCGGTTGCGATGCCATAGACGATCATGGTAATGCTCGGCGGGATGAGAATACCTAGCGTTCCACCGGCGGCAATGGCCCCGGTGGCAAGCGACGCCGGAAAACCGCGACGCAGCATTTCCGGGATTCCCATCTTGCCGATGGCGGCACAGGTGGCCGGGGAGGAGCCACTCAACGCGGCAAAGATGGAACAGGCGCCGAGGTTGGAGATGACGATCCCGCCGGGCACGCGCGTAATCCAGCGATCGAGCGCCTCGTAAAGGTCGCGCCCCGCCGGAGAAGCAGCGACGGCGGCGCCCATCAATATGAACATCGGGATCGAGACGAGGCTGAAATGCGAAATGCCGCCGAGAAAAGTCTCGGCGAGTATTCCCAGGCTATCGAGACCCCCGAATCCAACCAGAAAAACGACGGCAACAAGGGCGAGGCCAAACGCGATCGGAATGCCGCTGGTCAGGACAATGATGGTGGCAATCCCGATCAGCAGGCCAATGACAAGCGGCGTCATTCACCCTCCTCTTTCGGCTGGATGCCGAACGGGGGTTCGCGATCGGTGATGAGGCAGCAGATATCCGCCGCATACTGAAGCGACAACAGCGCCATCCCGAGTGGCAAGGGAAGGATGGGGATCCACAGCGGCAGCGCCCACACCGTGTCTGTTCGCCAGCCGCCGGCCCAGGCCTCGTGAAAATACTGCCATCCGGTCCAAGCGAGGACGACGCAGACCAGAAATGCCAATACCGAAACGAACAACGCCAGCACCTTGCGAATGCGCTGGCTCAGATACAGCGGGAGCAGATCTACGTTAACGTGGCCCTTCGTCAGGAGCACATAGGGGCTTCCGACAAATGTGGCGCCGACGATGCTGAAGGTCACGAACTCCGTCTGCCACACGGTGGACGCCTGCAGAAAGTAGCGCAACACCACCATCTGGCACACGACCAGAATCGCCGCCACCAGACTGGCCGCGGCAACGATCCCGAAAAAGACCGACAGCGCCCGGACGGAGCGGATGAAGTGTTCCATGATGCGTGCGTGCAGCTCGACTCAACCAGGATCCACCATGGCCAGCGCGTGCCGGCCATGGTGTGCCGGCGTTACTTGACGGAGAGCGCTTTTTGAATAATCTCCTTGCCGCCCGGGACATTTTCCCGATAGTTCTTGTACGAGGTCTGGTCGGCTATCTTGAGCCATTCGTTGTACTGGGCCTCATTCATCGTCACGACCTCAACACCCTGTTTCTTGTACACCGCGACCATTTCCGAGTCGAGCTTCTTGGCTTCTTCGAAGAAGTAGTCTTCCGCCTTTTGGCCAGCTGCCATCACCGCCGCCTGCTGCTTCTTGTCGAGTTTGTTCCAAGTCTTCTTGGACATCAACACCGGCTCGTACATGAACCACAGCCCATAGTCCCCCGGCGCCGTGAGACACTTTACCTGCTCGTAGAGACGGTACGAAACGAAGCTGCCCGAGCTGGTGTTGCACGCATCGAGCACCCCGGTCTGCAAGCCGGTATAGATCTCAGAGCTCGGCATCGACGAAATCGAAGCGCCCGCGCCGGCGAGCATCTGCTCGAATCCCGGTCCTGCAGCGCGCATCACCTGGCCCTTGACGGTATCAGGCCCACGGATGCACTGCTTCTTGGAGGCGAAGCCGCCAGCGAGCCAGGCATCCGACAGCACCACTACGCCGGCATCGTTGATGATCTTCTTGATATCGTCCATGTACGCCGACTTGTTGAGCCGTTTGGCGTGCTCGTGGTTCTTCACCAACCCGGGCATCAGCGTGGCGCTGAACTGCGGGTGCCGGCCGCTGGCGTAATCCAGTGGGAACGCCGAGATATCGATTTGGCCCTTTACCATCGCGCCCCACTGCTCCTTCGCCTTGACCAGCGAACCGCCCGGATACACCTGCACCTTCAGGCCGACATTGGCTTTCTCGATTTCGCGCGCAATGATCTGCACCATCTCGTCACGCACGTCGCCCTTGCCGCCCGGCCACTGGTGCGAGGCCTTGAGCACGGTTTCGGCCTGCGAGACTGAAGTCAGAACGATTCCTGCGGAAATGAATATTCCTACGATAATGCGGTTAAGCTTTCGATTCATGGTAACCCTCCTAGGTTGCACGTCCTGTCATGGCCAAAAGTCATGAAGTCGTGTTGCCGTATATCTCATGCGCGGTTTGCCTCGCCTGAGATGCCTCTTGGGTGAAACGCGGATTTCTTGTAAATGGTTTTTATTAATTCAATAATCTCTGAGATTATTGACACCCCCCCATGACCCTGTCAAGAAAACACGCATTCGTATCGTGAAAGCCAATCTCTACAACCTATTTCGCGAGAGATTCCCCGAATCGCTGAGGGACGCCTTCATCGAAATACCCGACGGTGACTATCTCAGTTACGGCGATCTCGAGACTGAGAGTGCGCGCTACGCGCGTTTTCTCACTGGATTAGGGCTCAAGCCAGGCGACCGTGTTGCGGTACAGGTCGATAAATCGCCGCAGGCGCTGTTCCTGTATCTCGGTTGCCTGCGCGCTGGACTCATTTACCTCCCGCTCAACCCGGCCTACCGTCGCGCGGAGATCGAATATTACCTCGACGACGCCGAACCGGGCGCAATGATCTGCCGTCCGTCCGAACTTGCCGGTATGCACGAACTGGCTCGCGCGCGCGCGTTGCAACATATCTATACACTGGATGCCAACGGACAAGGCTCGCTGAATGAAGCCTGCCAACCGATCGACGGCGAATATAAGACCTGCGACGTCGCACCCGATGATATCGCCGTTTTGATCTACACCTCCGGCACGACCGGGCGGCCCAAAGGTGCAATGCTCACGCACGCTAATCTCTCCATGAACGCCCTCGCGCTGCACCAGGCCTGGGGGTGGCGCGTGGGCGATGTATTGCTTCATGCACTGCCGCTGTTCCACGTTCACGGACTGTTCGTCGCCTGCCATTGCGTGCTGCTGAATGGCACCAAGATGGTTCTGTTGCCAAAGTTCGACGTTGCGGCCGTCATCTCATCGCTGCCCAAGGCCACCGTGTTCATGGGCGTACCCACCTTTTATACGCGCTTGCTCGCCGAATCCGCTTTCGGCAAGGATACATGTCGGAACATGCGCCTGTTCACCTGTGGTTCGGCACCGCTGCTTCCACAAACATTTCACGAGTTCCAGGAGCGCACCGGACACGCCATCCTCGAACGCTACGGCATGACCGAGACCGGCATGAACACATCCAACCCGCTCAATGGACAACGCCGTCCAGGAACGGTCGGCACGCCACTTCCTGGCGTGAGCGTGCGCATTGTCGATGAGCGCGATGCCGAAGTGCCGGCCGGCTCAGTCGGGCAGCTGCAGGTTAAAGGCGACAATGTGTTCAAGGGCTACTGGCGGTTGCCAGAAAAAACGGCCGAGGAATTTACCGCCGATGGTTACTTCCGCACTGGCGACCTGGCACGCATGGATAATGACGGTTACATGTCGATCGTCGGGCGCGCCAAGGACTTGATCATCTCAGGGGGACTCAACATCTATCCCAAGGAGATTGAAGGTTATCTCGATAAAATTGGCGGCGTGCTGGAATCGGCGGTGATCGGTGTGCCGCATCCGGACTTCGGTGAGGCTGTGATCGCCATTGTCGTTCGCAAGCTGGATGGTGCGAACCTGACCGAAGATGACGTGATCGCGGAGCTTAAAAATCAGATTGCCGGTTTCAAAGTCCCGAAGCGGGTATTCTTCGCGCCGGAACTGCCGCGTAACACCATGGGCAAGGTCCAGAAGAATCTACTGCGCGATCGTTATGCCGACTTGTCGTCGTGACTTTTTCTCATTCAGATTTCGGCAGAAAAATATTCATGACGCACATGCACATTGTAATCGTGCCGCAATGAACGATGGAGCACGGGATCAATAAGATCGAGACGTATCGTGACATCGCCTTGCGGTGGTTTCGCCCGGGTCGGCACGGTGCCGCTAAAGACCAGGCGCCCTTCCATCAGATCACCATCGTTTGCACGCACGAATGCCATGAGTTGTTCATAAACCATGACATGCGACAGGGCGCCCTCTTGCAGTAGTGTCTCACCACATTGAGAACGAAGCGTCAGCGAATCCCAGTGGTCGATCACCTCGTGCACCGGCCAGGCGGTGGCGGCGACAATTTTGGGACAGGAATTCTTGCCTTGTAGGGCCGAAACCGCCTCGATCCGACGGTCGGTATGATCGCTGCCCACGGTCAGGTACTCCTCCCCGCCAGCACGGAACAGCACGACCTCGACTTCCGGTGTCGAATCGTCCCCGATAACGCCGATATCCGTAGCATTCGTCACCAGGTTCGGCATCAACGGATAGAGCATGGGTACGTGTGGCGGCGGCTTCACTCCGAGCGTGCTCATGTGAGCAATATGTTTCTGTACCTTTTCACGATCACGCGCGCTGGCGCCGGCCGCCAGGGCGCGCCTAACCTCCAGCGTTATATTGGTACCGTCCGGCAGACGGAATGTCAGCGTGTTGAAAATCGGGGCTCTCCCGCGCCAGTTCCTAATTTTTGTTAAGAATTACAGTTTTGACGACCTCCAACTTGTTGCGCAGATGCTCCCGGAGCAGACCACCAAGACGCACGCCGTCGCGCGCGATCAACGCTTCCAGGATCAGCTCATGTTCTGCTACCGCCCGATCCCATCGAGCCTTGGAGAGATTGGCCATGTAACGCGCGCGGCGAATCCGCACGCTCAGCCCGCGATAAACCTGGGTCAGCACGGGATTGCCGGCGGCGGCGACAATACTTTCGTGAATCTGTTGATTGAGACGAAAATAGTCCGACAACTCGTCGCGCGCATGATGTCCCAGCATGCGCTCGTGAAAACCACGAATGTTGGCGATGGCTGCCGCGTCGGCACGTTCACAGGCGATCTCGCCCGCCAGGGCCTCGAGCGTACCCATGACCTGGAACAAATCATCGAGCGACTCGGCGGTTAGCCTGGACACCACCGCTCCGCGGTGATGCTGCAAGTCGATGAGCCCTTCCGCGGCCAGAATCTTGAGCGCCTCGCGCAAGGGGGTACGCGAAATGCCAAACCGCTCGCAAAGCTCGCGCTCAGGCACGCGAATACCCGGTTCGAGCCCACCCTCCACAATCATGTCGCGCAGGCGGGCTGCCACTTCTTCGTGCAGTCCTTTACGTGCGATGGGAGTTTTGTCGGCTGTCGGCAGGATATCCGCGGAAACGGATAAGGTTTCGTTCATGATTTGTTCCTCTTAATTAACTTTTCAACAATGCCTGTTCCAGTACACGCGTCAGATGCATTGCCTCCCGTTGTGCGCCATCGCGGATCTGTTGCCGGCAACTGGTGCCGTCCGCGACAATCAGCGTGTCCAGCTCCGCATCGCGCACCGCCGGCAGCAGGTTCAACTCGCCCATTTTCATCGACACGTCATAATGTCCGGCCTCGTAACCGAAGGCGCCGGCCATACCACAGCAGCTCGGTTCAACTGTTTGTACTTCGAGTTCAGGTACGAGTCGCAGCACATCCTGCACCGCCGACATGGCGCCGAAGGCCTTCTGGTGGCAATGGCCGTGCAACAAGGCGCGCTTCGCCGTGAGAGGCTGAAGTTTCAAACTCAATCGTCCCGCCGCCTGCTCCCGCGCCAGAAATTCATCGAACAGCATGGCTTGCGATGCCAGCGCGCCGGCCGTCGCGCCGAGATTCATGACCTGAAACTCATCACGCAAAGTCAGAAGACAGGATGGCTCCAGCCCGATAATAGGAAGACCGCGCTCTATATAAGGTGTAAGTGCATCGAGTAGACGACGCGCCTCAACCTGCGCCTCGTCTACCAGTCCGGCGGAAAGAAACGTGCGCCCGCAACACAACGGGCGGGCGCCATTTGACGCGCGCGGCAGATGCACCCGGTAACCGGCGGCGCGCAGCACCTTGAGCGCGGCGCGCGCGTTGTCCGGTTCGAAATAGGTCGTGAAGGTGTCGGCCAACAGCACCACCTCGGCGCCATTCCCCGGCGCGGCGGACGCCGATTCGCGTTCCAAGTCGAACACGTCGCGCCGCCAGCGCGGAAACGGGCGGCGCGAGCTAAAGCCGAGCAGTTTCTCGCTCAGCCACGGCAGGCCCGGAATGCGGTCGCGCAGGTTAAGCAGAAATCCGAGGCGCGCGGCCCGGGGCGCGTAGCGCGGAAGCCAGGCAATCAGCCGGTCCTTGAGCCGCAGGCCGTGGCGCCGGGAGTAGTGGTACATAAATTCTATCTTCATGCGCGCCATGTCCACCCCCGTCGGGCACTCGCGCTTGCAGCCTTTGCACGACACGCACAGGTCCATGGCCGCGCGCATGTCCTCCGAAACCAGGGCGTCGCGGCCGAGCTGTCCGCTGAGCGCAAGGCGCAAGCTGTTGGCGCGGCCGCGCGTGAGATGCTGCTCATCCTGCGTCACGCGGTAGGAAGGGCACATGACGCCCGGCTCGCGCTTGCGACAGGCGCCGTTGTTGTTGCACATCTCTATCGCGGGGCCGAAGCCGCCCCATTCCGACCAGTCAAGCGCAGCGGCAAGTGGCGCAGTCGCGTAACCGGGCCGGTAGCGGAATAAACGACGATCATCCATGCGCGGAGGACGCACAATCTTGCCGGGATTGAAGCGGCCTTCAGGGTCGAAGCTGTCCTTCACCTCTTCGAAAGCTCGCACCAGTCGCAATCCGAACATCGGCTCGTGGAATTCGGAACGCGCGATCCCATCACCGTGTTCACCTGAGTGTGAACCCTTGTACTCACGCACCATGGCCATGGCCTCCTCGGCGATGGCGCGCATTTTTTCAGCACCCGACGCATCTTTCATATTAAGTATCGGGCGCACGTGCAGGCAGCCGACCGAGGCGTGCGCGTACC
>DATCZH010000113.1:0-2782 GCA_036526015.1 Sulfuricaulis sp. | reverse complement strand
CACGACACGCGAGGATTTATTTATGAATATGCTCATAGGTTGTCGCTCCGCTCGCGGCGCGCACGGCCATGGCCGCGGCGTCGTCAAGATTATTGGCTGTGAGAAATTTGAGGCCGGACTGGGCCAGAACCGCGCGCCCCTGCTCCACGTTGGTACCGGCGAGGCGCACCACTACCGGCACTTTGACCTCAAGTTCACGCATTGCGCGCACGATGCCTTCTGCTATCCAATCACAGCGGTTGATGCCGGCAAAGATGTTGACGAGTACCGCCTTGACGTTTTTATCCAGTAACACGATCCGAAAAGCGTTGGTGACTTTCTCCGGTGAGGCGCCGCCACCCACGTCGAGAAAATTTGCCGGCCGTCCTTCGCGCAAGGCAATGGCGTCCATGGTGGCCATGGCGAGTCCGGCACCGTTAACAATGCAGCCAACGTTCCCTTCGAGCGCGATGTAGTTGAGGCCATGCGCGCCGGCTTCGACTTCCTTGGGGTCTTCCTCGTCGAAATCCCGCAGGTTGCTGATATGCGGCCGGCGGTAGATGGCGTTGTCGTCGAACTGCATCTTCGCGTCCAGCGCCAGCAGGCGGCCGTCCAGGGTGACGGCCAGCGGGTTGACTTCGATCAGCACGGCATCGTTGTCGCGAAAGCAGCGGTACAGCGCCTTCATCATCTTGACTGCGGCCGGTAATAGTTTGCCGCTGAGGCCAAGATGCGTCGCGACCTTGCGGCACTGGAAATCGAGCAGCCCGACTGCCGGGTCCACCACCTCGCGCAGGATACGCGCCGGCTCATTGCGCGCCGTCTCCTCGATTTCAACCCCGCCGCCGTCGCAGGCAATGATCGTGATTCGCTGGCTGGTGCGGTCGATGACCAAGCCGAAATAGGCTTCGCGCGCAATGTCGACGGCCTGTTCGATCAGCACGCGCCGCACGAACTGGCCCTGGGAACCGGTTTGGGCAGTAACCAGGGTTCGGCCGATTATTTCATCGGTTGTTGCGCGCACTTCCTCAACGGTGTGGACCATCTTGACGCCGCCGGCCTTTCCGCGGCCGCCGGCGTGGATCTGCGCCTTGACCACGAAGCGGTTGACGCCGAGCTCCTCGGCCACGGCTTCTGCCTGTTCCACGCTGTGCGCCACGCTGCCCGCGGGCACCGGCACGCCGTATTGACGCATTAACTCTTTCGCCTGGAACTCGTGAATATTCATGCCGCCCGCTCCTGACCAGTTTTTATCCGTTCCACCTTCTGCATGACGACCTCGGCCTGGCGGATCGAGGCGGCATCGAGCATGCGGCCATCGAGCGTCACCGCACCCAGGCCCTTCTTGGCGGCTTCTGCCATGGCCGCGAGGATGCGCTCGGCGCGTGTAACTTCGGCCTCGGTGGGCGAAAATACCTCATTCGCGAGCGCGATCTGCGAGGGGTGGATCGCCCACTTGCCTTCAATTCCAAGTGCTGCCGCCGCGCGCGCCGCGGAACGGTAACCTTCCGCGTCCTGGATGTCGCTGAACGGCCCGTCGATCGGGCGCAGGCCATAAGCGCGGCAGGCCACCACGAGTCGTGCCTGCGCATAGTGCCATTGATCGTTCCAGTGACGTTCGCGCTTGCCGCCCTCTGCGTGAGTGAGCACGGCATAATCCGCGTTGGCCCCGCCCATGTGCGTGACACGCGCCTGGGTCGAGGCCGCAAAATCGGCCACGCCGAAGACCAGTGCCTCCATGCGTTCGGGGCAAGTCGCGGCGATCGCCTCAATGTTGGCCATGCCGCGTGCGGTCTCGATCAGGGCGTGGAGGCCGATGGGTTTAAGGCCCTTGGATGCCTCGATCTGCGACAGCAAGGTGGCCACGAAGTAGATGTCCTCGGGAGTGTTGACCTTGGGAACCAGCAGCGTGTCGAGATGCTTGCCGGCCTGCTCCACGATATCCACGATGTCACGGTAACAGTAGTGCGTGTCGAGGGCGTTGATGCGCACGGAAACGGCGCAACGCGACCAATCGTGGTGCAGCAGGGCGTGGATGACGTTCTTGCGCGCCTGCTCCTTGTCGGTGGGTGCTACCGCATCCTCGAGATCCATGAACACGATATCGGCCCCAAGCGTGGGGGCTTTCTCGAGCATGCGCGGATTGCTTCCGGGGACGGCAAGCTCACTTCGGTGGAGACGGTCCTTGCTGGGCATTATGGTTCTTTCCTGTGACAGCCTTAATGGTGGTTTTTTATTATACCGTCATGGTGTCAATTTCTTAACTGACCGTCAATTTCAATGATGATACTTCCCAAAGAGTCGCCCATAGATACCCCTGCGCGTGGCGCTCGTCCAAATTCTCTCTCGGTTAGTAGCGTTTCAATAAGATTTTTCCCGGAATTGGCATGTAAAATAGTGGGGGGCGGCTCAGAGTCAATGTTGATGCCCGTCAAGGCGTATGTTGAACTGTATCGGAAGAAGACGGCTCGTACGGAATACAATCGGAGGGCAGAACGATGAGTTTGTTAGATGCAATTATCGAAGGCAAAGGAGGTGCTCCCCAGGACCCCAAGTTCCCTCATGCCCCGCGTGGCTGGACCAGCCATGAGGCGCAGCAAAAAGCGGGACAGGAAGGATTGAAAGTTGGCGAGGAACACTGGGAAGCGGTGCGGGCATTGCAGGAATATTTCGCCAAGCATGCTGATAAACCCGTGAACCTGCGTGAACTGCACGACGCGCTCGATGAAAAATTCCACGCCAAGGGCGGCATCAAGCATATGTATCGGCTCTTCCCAGATGGACCGGTGGCGCAGGGCTGTCG
>DATCZH010000112.1:0-2105 GCA_036526015.1 Sulfuricaulis sp. | reverse complement strand
GTGCCTAACGACGCGGAGGCGATGCCTTTGCCCAGTGAGGACACCACACCGCCGGTCACAAACACAAATTTGGTCATTTCGGCCCGTTTAGCAGGAGTTGAGTACCACCGCAGAACGGAATGACAAGCTACCAGATGCGCGTGTTTTTCACAACTTTTATTTGAATGCCGAGCTATCCGAGACCGGATCAAGCCGCAATCTCCATCCCGGTTCGTTCACGCGTGCCGCGTACGGTTCACAAACCCAGCGTTCTCCGATGGCGGCAAGCTCGCCGTTTACATACACGAGCGGCAGGCGGTTTCGCTCCCACGGCGGGACACCAGCTTCCTGCAGGAGCTTTTTCAACTTGTGATGGTGCGCACGACCGGGCAGGCGGCAGACTTCTCCGCCCCGGCGCAGACCAACGATTACTGGAGATCGGCCAACGCGTTCTCGTGACAATCCATTCCCCTGCGACGCTTCGGCACACAACATTCCGACGCCCGGAATTTCCAGGGGGTCGATCAGGTTCCAGTGATTTCTCCAGGCGGAATCCGCTCCCGTGCGCGGTCTCATTGCCACCAGCGTATCGCGATAGCGGCAAACCTCGGCCCCGGGCCAGCGGATGACGGCCGATCGCGAGCGTGGTTCCTGCATGATCTGCGCCAGCACCTGCTTGAGGTGCGCGGCCGTCGGCGCCAGGAAACCTTGCCGTCGCAACCAATAACGGACAAGATGGCGCTGTCGCGGAGGCGGCAGTCGCCTCAAGGCGCTGACGGACAAGCTCCTATCTTCCGTCCCGCGAGCGAGAATCCAGTCGGATTCCGCCAGCTCGTCCAGCAACACAATGGCCTCCGCCGCCATGCCCGCCGAATGCGCGATCCGTCGCACCGCCCCGGGCCAGTGCACCTCCAGCCGCGGAAATACCTGATGTCGAAGATAATTCCGCGAAAGCCGCAGGTCGTCGTTGCTGGAATCTTCAATCCATTGGAGTTTTTCCTGCGCAGCATATGTCATTAGCTGTGCGCGGGTGAAATCCAGCAGAGGACGCGCGAGCTGGCCGGCGTGGAATGCCATGATCG
This sequence comes from Sulfuricaulis sp., assembly GCA_036526015.1. Lineage (GTDB taxonomy): Bacteria > Pseudomonadota > Gammaproteobacteria > Acidiferrobacterales > Sulfurifustaceae > Sulfuricaulis. Next base: position 1,044 of record DATCZH010000112.1, on the reverse strand, counting down.
CCGGCATAGCGGCCAGACCCTGCATGCCGGTTCCGCGCAGCAATTGCAGTAACAGGGTTTCGGCCTGGTCATCGGCCTGATGGGCTGTGAGCAATACCTCACCATTGCTGATATGCCTGGCGAGACAGGCATACCGCGCTTGCCGCGCCGCGGCCTCCAAGCCATGTTCGCGGACCCGCGTAATCTCTATACGTTCTAGGACGCAGGGGATATTCAATCGCTCGCAATACTGCTGTGCTCGCCGTGCCCAGTCAGGCGAATCTGGATGCAGCCCGTGATTTACGTGCACGGCGGAAATCGTCAAGCCCTGAGACTCGCGTAAGGAGCCAAGTGCATGCAGCAGCACGCAGGAATCAAGGCCGCCGCTAAAGGCGACTTTCAGTGGTGTCGCGGAGGACAGGCCCAGGCGATGCAGAACGTCCGCCAAGGCCGAGGGGGAAAACGCCTTATCAATGTTCTTCAAACTCGCCGTAATGCATCAAGCGATCATAACGTTGCTCGAGCAGGCGCTCAATTGGAATAGCACCAAGATTGTTCAGCGTGGCAATCAGTGACGATTTGAGCGTCTTGGCCATTTCAACCATGTCGCGGTGAGCCCCCCCGAGTGGTTCGGGAACGATTTCATCGACGAGTCCCTGACGGTTGAGGCTTTCTGCGGTGATGCCCATGGCTTGCGCTGCTTCCGCCGCCTTGTCAGCGGAGCGCCACAGGATTGAGGCGCAGCCTTCGGGTGAAATTACGGAATAAGTGGAGTATTGCAACATCAACAGACGATCGCAGACACCGATAGCCAGCGCCCCGCCTGATCCGCCTTCGCCGATCACGGCGCTCACGATGGGTACATGCAATCGCGCCATTTCATAGAGATTGCGCGCAATGGCCTCGCTCTGTCCTCGCTCTTCCGCGCCGACACCAGGATAGGCGCCGGGTGTATCGATCAGCGTAATCAATGGCAGGCGAAACCGCTCTGCCAAGCGCATCAAGCGCAGGGCCTTGCGGTAACCTTCCGGTCGTGGCATGCCAAAATTTCGACGAACTTTCTCA
>DATCZH010000111.1:0-8143 GCA_036526015.1 Sulfuricaulis sp. | reverse complement strand
ATTCATGAGATAGGTGTAACTGAAGGCGGAAATGTCAGCTAGATCCGTTGGATTCATGCGCATCTGGTTCCACATGCGCCGTTTTGCCAGAGCGGCCGATACACCGTCTTTGGACGCATCACGAAAAAATTCGACCGCCGTTGGCTGGTTGAAGTTGTAATAATCGCTTTGCGCCTTGAGCTTGGTGAGAACCCGCATCGGGTTCTCGTCGGTCCAGTCGGAAAGCTGCACCACGTACTCGCGGTCGGCTTGAATTGGATCCTTGCCGGGTGGATCGATGATGATAGCGCCATACATACCGGTCTGCTCCTGCATGCCGGAGTGGGAGTGATACCAATAGGTGCCGGTCTGTGCGACCTTGAAGCGATAGGTAAAGGTTTCACCGGGCCGAATGCCCGGGAAGCTGATGCCCGGCACGCCGTCCATCTGGTACGGCAGCAGAATGCCATGCCAGTGAATGGATGAATCCACGGCCAACCGGTTGGTGACCCGCAGCGTCACCGTATCGCCCTGCCGCCAGCGCAGAACAGGTCCCGGGATCGAGCCATTGATGGTGGTGGCCATGCGCGGGCGGCCAGTGAAATTGACCGGCGTTTCGGCGATCGTAAGATCGAATTCGGTGCCGGAGAGCACCGGGGCGCTGCCCGTGGCGGTGTCGGCCGCACGTGCCCACTCCGGTTTGAGCCAAGGCGACATGCCCAACAGGACACCGCCGGCGGCCAGCCCCCGGAGAAATTGCCGGCGTGGCATATTCGGCATGGTTAACAAATGACGACGTGTAGACATAAGACTCTCCCGGAATACATGAATATATATAAGGGACACGCCGCCTATGGCGGCGCGATGCCTGAAGGCGTTAGTGACAACAGGGAATCAGAAGGAAAGAAAACGCGGTGGTCGTTCGGGAGAGGTAACAAGAAGGCGCGGATGCAGCGCCGCCAGTACTGGAGTCTGCACCGGATGAAAATGGGTATGATCCAAGAGAGGCAACGACACGGTGCTGAAACTCTGCGCGCAGAAGGAGCAGCTCTGGCCGCTGCAGGAATCATGCTGGGTACAAGGCGTTTGCTGCGTCGTGGCAGAATTCACCACACTCCCGTGATTGCCATCATGCGTCACGTGAATGGCATGGGCATCGCCTGCCTTGATCGTCATGGCCAGAGAGGGCAAGGCGGGCGCCCACGCCAGCGCCCCCACCAGCAGCAGGGATATTACGCGCGAAAATCCTCTCAGACGCAGCATGTGCATACTTTACCAGTATTACCCGTAGCAAAAAACCGTAAGACGGCTTTCCTTAGTCTGGACATCATCCGGTAAGTTTCGTCAGCGCCTCGCGGTATTTCTCTGCCGTCTTATTGATCACTTCCGGGGGCAGTTTGGGCGCTGGCGGCTTTTTGTTCCAGCCGAGCGTTTCGAGGTAGTCGCGCACGAATTGCTTATCGTAACTCGGCGGGTTGGCGCCGGGCTTGTACGAATCCGCCGGCCAGAAACGTGAAGAATCGGGTGTCAGCACTTCATCGATCAGCGTGAGCGTGCCGTTTTCATCCAGGCCGAATTCAAATTTGGTATCGGCAATGATGATTCCGCGCCTGAGGGCGTAGGCAGCGCATTCCTTATATATAGTCAAGCTCGCGTTCTTTACTTTCTCCGCCATGTCCTTGCCCAAGAGTTCCACGGTCTGGTCAAAACTGATGTTCTCATCGTGATGACCCGCTTCCGCTTTGGTGGAGGGCGTGAAAAGCGGTTCGGGCAGACGGTCGGCCTCCTTCAGCCCGGAGGGCAATTTGATGCCGCACACCGTGCCCGAGGTCTTGTATTCCTTCCATCCGCTGCCGACAAGATAACCACGCACGACCGCCTCTACCGGCAGCGGCTTGAGTTTCTTCACTATGATGGCGCGACCTTCCACCTGTTTGCGCTCGGTGGGATCCTTGATGATCTTATCGAGCGACAGGTCGGTCAGTTGGTTGGGTATGGTCGTGCGCACGCGCGCGAACCAAAAATTCGACATCTTGGTCAATATCTCGCCCTTGCCAGGAATAGGATCGGGAAGCACTACGTCGAACGCGGACAGCCGGTCGGTGGTGACGATGAGCAGGTGCTTATCATCGACATCATATATATCGCGCACTTTTCCACGATTTCGCAGGTGCAGGCTTTTGATGTCCGATTGAAACAGAAAATCTGGCATGATCCACTCCTGAAAAAGATGCATTGCCGAAAAATACCAAGATGCATTATTCCATGATACCTGTACTGTTGTCCGCCCATATCATGCCAGCATCCTGTATCATGAGCGCCGACATCGCCGGTTATGTATCATGAACTTCCCGTTCTTATTCCAGGAGAATCGAAGAAGGATCCTGAATCGTGAATATGTTTGATGGGATTTCAACTGCACCCGCGCTACGCCGATATTCTCTGGTGAGAGTGCTGGCCATGCTGTCGCTGACACTGCTGCCCTTCACCGTACTCGCCCAGACTTTCAGGCTGCCATCCGACGGAGAAGATATTGTCGGCCAGATCAAGGTGGTGAGCACACGTCACCAGGACACGCTTTCCGATGTCGCCCGCGCGCATCATGTCGGTTACGAGGAGATCGTGCGCGCCAATCCTCAGGTGGATCCCTGGCTGCCAGGCGAGGGCACGCGCGTGATCATTCCACAGCAGTACATCCTGCCTTCGGCACCCCGTCGTGGGCTGGTGCTCAATCTTCCGGAAATGCGACTTTATTATTACCCCCCACCGCCAAGGGGAAAATCGGCGATGGTCGTCACGTTTCCCGTGAGCATCGGTCGCATGGATTGGTCCACCCCGCTGGGCCTGACGCGCGTGACGGCGAAGCTCACCAATCCGGCGTGGTACCCGCCCGATTCCGTCCGCGCCGAACACGCGGCCGAGGGTCACGAACTTCCTCGCGAGATTGCTGCCGGTCCCGACAACCCGCTCGGGGCATACGCGCTGCAACTCGCCGTCCCAGGTTATTTTATCCACGGGACCAACCGCCCGTACGGCGTCGGCATGCGTGTCACGCACGGCTGCATCCGGATGTATCCGGAGGATATCCAACGGTTGTTCGATGAAATTCCGGTGGGAACACCGGTGCGGATTATCAATCAACCGTACAAGGCGGGGTGGCGACGTGGCAAACTTTATTTCGAGGCGCATTCTCCGCTGGATGATTCCATCGGAGAAGACAATAATTTCACCCCCGCGGTACGCACCGTAATCGACACCACGCGCACACGTTCTGCGCGGGTGGTATGGGACCGTGTGATGCGCCACGCCGTCGAGGCGCGCGGCATTCCGCTGGCGATCTCGGAATAACTACTTCTGGACCGCCTTCTTGAAGGCACGATCGATTTTCATGCCCGTCTCTTGCGACGCCATCTTGGCTTCTTCCGCCGCGCGTTGCGCGGCGGCGGCAGCGGATTGGGCCGCGGCCGCGGCATCCTTGGCCTCTTTGGCGCTTGCGGCAGCATCCGCCGCCGTGCGATTCGCCTGATCAGCCGATGTTTTGGCATCCTGAGCCATCTTCTTCACCGACTCAAGCTCACCGCCCGTGGTGGCGCAACCGGCACCCAGGATAACAATCGACAACACCACAGGAAGTCCCAGCTTTCGAAGTGATCTTGGTTTCATGGCAGATTCTCCTTATGAACGGAAATAATATAATAGCCTTCGGATTCGGTTACTCTGATCTGTGTCAATCTTCTAATAGAGGAATTGCGGCAACTTTCGAATAATAAAGGGGAAATGGCGGCATTACCAGATTTCGCTCAGAAGACTGATACCCTGGGCGCCGTATTGCATCGCGGTTTCGAGCAAATCCTGTTTCATGCCACCAAGCGCATATACCGGCACAGGATAACTGCGCACATATTCCGAAAATTTCTCCCACCCCATGCCTTCTGCCTCCGGGTGGGATGATGTTGGCAACACCGGCGACAGCACGACAAAATCTGCCCCAAGTTCCGCGGCCTGTGCAAGTTCCGCCGCATCGTGACAGGAGGCGGCCCACCATTCTGTCTCCGGGTGTTCCCTGGCTTGCAACAACTGGCGGCTGTTCAGGTGCACGCCGTCAGCGCCGACTCGCCGGGCCAGGATAACGTCACTATTGATAAATACCCGGGCATCATGCTCGTGAGCCAACCTCACCACATGGCGCGCCAGTGATTCGAGTTGTTCCGGTGGCATCTCAGACTCGCGCAATTGAACGAGACGCACGCCTTTCTCCAGCGCGGCCTGAAGCCGTTGCAGGAATTCCGCCTCGCCAAATTTTTTGACATTCGAAATCGCGTAAATCGAGGGAAGGCACAAGGCGCGCAATATTCTGTCATTGGCCGGCAACAGCGGCCCGATGTTGATCGCCGCCGGATCCTCCCAGGACACGTTCTGGCCCTCACGCCCGTGCGGCTGGCCGTGCCATTGCGTTACGCGGTAAAAATGCAGCCGAACCCTTTTCTCCGGATAAGCGTACTCCTGTGTCACCCACGGATAGACCCGGCTGGTTTCGACGCCAAGCTCCTCGTGCAGTTCGCGCGCCAGCGCGCGCCGGGCATCTTCACCGCTTTCGATTTTTCCCCCGGGAAATTCCCAATACCCTTCCCACGGCTTGCCCTTCGGGCGCTGCGCCAGCAGCACGTGGCCATCCTCGCGCTGAATGATGGCGACGGCGACGTCGAGCGCCGGCCGGTGTTCAGCCACTGCATTCATTTCTGTTTTGTGTCCAGCTTCCAGGCCACAGTCTCGCCGGCTCGCATGGGCACGAGCGTGTCATCGCCAAAGGCATATTCTCCCGGCACCGACCAGGATTCTTTCTTCAAGGTAATGCTGTCGCGATTGCGTGGCAGACGGTAAAAATCGGCGCCAAAATGACTGGCAAAACCCTCGAGCCGCCTTAAGGCATTAACGGATTCGAACACTTCTGCATACAATTCGAGCGCGGCATGCGCCGTGTAAATACCGGCGCAACCGCAAACCGCCTCTTTGGCACGGCGTGAGTGTGGCGCACTATCGGTGCCGAGAAAGAATTTCGGATTGCCACCCGTGGCGGCTTGCAATAGCGCCGTACGGTGTTCCTCGCGCTTCAGAACTGGCAGGCAATAATAATGCGGTCGCAATCCGCCCTGAAACATGGCGCCACGGTTGTGCAATAGATGATGCGCGGTGATGGTGGCCGCGACGTTGGCTGGCGCCTTAGTCACAAACTCGACAGCCTGGCGCGTGGTGACGTGCTCCAACACCAGGCGCAAACCGGGGAAGTCGCGCACGAGCAGGGCCAGATGCCGCTCGATGAACACTTTCTCGCGGTCAAAAACATCCACGGCTGGATCGGTCACTTCGCCATGCAACAACAGGGGGAGTTCGTGTTTTTCCATCGCGGCGAAGACCGCATGACAGCGATTGAGATCCGTAACCCCGCTATCTGAATTCGTGGTGGCGCCGGCCGGATAATACTTGACTGCGTGAACGAACCCGCCTTTTTTTGCGGCAGCGATTTCCTCCGGCTTCGTGTGATCAGTGAGGTAAAGCGTCATGAGCGGCTTGAAGCGCGCTCCGGGCGGCAATGCGGCCAGGATACGCTCACGGTATTCCAGCGCCTGCGTGACGGTGGTCACCGGCGCCTTGAGGTTGGGCATGACGATGGCGCGCGCGAAACGTTGCGCGGTATGCGGCAGCACGGAGCGCATAGCCGCGCCGTCGCGCAGGTGCAGGTGCCAGTCGTCGGGCCGGGTAAGGTTGAGTGTCGTGGTCATGGGGATGTGCGAACGGCGGACCGCATTCTAAACCAGGTAGAGCAACGGCGCGACGCCTGTTTCCGCCGAATGCTGCTTTTGGTTGCGGGTTTCAGGATACTTTTGAATTGCGCCGCCCTGCGGCCTTAGCACGAAGCTCCTCCTGGATGCGATGAGCGAGCCGGAAGGCTTTGTCACGATCAGGTGCCAGCACCGTGTAATGTCCCATCTTGCGCCCGGGACGAGGTTTGCGTTTGCCGTATAAATGGAGTTTGGCGTTCGGATGTCTGAGCACCACCTCCCAATCCGGAGGACACTCCTCTCGCCAGAGGTCGCCCAGCAGATTCACCATCGCCACCGGACTCAGCAAACGTGTTTCGCCGAGTGGAAGACCACACAGGGCACGCACCTGCTGTTCAAATTGCGACGTCGTGCAGGCATCGAGCGTATAGTGGCCGCTATTGTGTGGACGCGGCGCGATTTCGTTGACCAGCAACTTTCCGCGTGAGACGAAGAACTCAACGGCCATCACGCCGATGTATTCAAGCCGCTCCGCCACGCGCCGTGCCATCTGCTCCGCCTCGCGCGCCAGCATTTCGGGGATATCCGCCGGGACGACGGTGGTATCAAGTATCCCCTGGCGATGCGTGTTTTCCCCGACCGGGAAGGTGGCAACGACGCCGTCCTCGCCGCGTCCGAGCACGACCGAAATCTCCGTATCCAGCGGCACGAAGGATTCCAGCACGCAGGGTTCGTGTTTCATCGACTCCCAGGCGCGGCGTACTTCGTCGATACCATTGACCACGGCCTGTCCCTTGCCGTCGTAACCGAGACGGGAAATCTTGAGCACGGCTGGCGCGCCCGGCGTGCGCATACCCTGCTCCAGATCCTGTCTGGTGCGGATCACCGTGAACGCTGTCGTTGGGAAGCCGGCGTCCCGCAGAAAGGTTTTCTCGTGAATGCGATCCTGGGTGGTCTGTACCGCTTTTGCGCCCGGGCGCACAACGCAGCGGTCCGCGAGCACCTCAAGTGCGTGGGCCGGGACGTTTTCAAACTCAGTACTGACCGCGGAACAATGTTTGGCAAGCTCGTCGAGCGCCGTGGCGTCATCGTATGCGGCGTGCAAATGGCGTGTCGCGAGTTGCCCCGCGGGGCTATCGGGATCGGGATCGAGCACGAAAACTTGATAACCCATAGAGCGCGCGGCCGCGGTGAACATACGCCCGAGCTGTCCGCCGCCGAGCATGCCAAGCGTGGCACCAGGGAGAATGGTCATTTCGGAAGCTTCATGCCCCGCACCTTCGCACTCTGGCAGCGACGAAACACGGCGAGTCGACGCGCAAGCTTCATATCGCCGTTGGCCAGCAGCGCCACGGCGAAGAGACCGGCGTTGGCCGCGCCGGCCTCGCCGATGGCGAAAGTGGCGACCGGGATTCCCTTGGGCATCTGCACAATAGAGAGCAGCGAGTCGAGCCCCTTGAGCACGCGCGAAGTGACCGGCACGCCCAGGACCGGCACGGTTGACTTGGCCGCCAGCATCCCCGGCAGGTGCGCCGCGCCCCCGGCGCCGGCGATGATGCACTGGAGTCCACGGTCCCTGGCGGTTTCAGCATACTGATATAGAAGATCCGGGGTGCGGTGCGCGGATACCACCCGCGCCTCGTGCCGCACGCCAAAGTCCTTGAGCACTTTTACCGCATGACGCATCACTTTCCAGTCACTCTGAGAACCCATGATCACCGACACACGCGGTTTGCTGCTCATCGGAGAAGATCCTCCACGGCGGATGGTTTGGTTATCGACGTCGTAGAATATCATGCCTTCCGCGGCTACGCGGCGGCGATTGTTTCCAGCGCACGGGAACGCCAATCGAGTACGGCAGTGTGAACCTGCATCTTGGCGGCAAGCGTCGGATGACCGCCGCGGATGACATCCGCGGCAAACTGCGAAAGAAAACGCGATTTTAATTCGGCGCGTGCGCGGTCCACACCCAACTCGGCATAGGGTACCGAGGCCAACAGCAGGAAACCATCATTGGGAATACGTCCGGCGCGCATGTTCTGCTCAATAATGCCGCCGGCAATGTTGATCGGCTCAGCGAGATTGGGGCTATAAGGGCCGATGATGAGCGCGAGGTTGGGCATGTGCAGAAAATCGAATCCGCGTCCGACGCAGATCATCCATTCGCGGTGTTCGATGTCCAGCGTGCGCGCCATCTTGCGCACCTCGGCGATGCGCGCCTGGGTGCCGAGCACCAACGGTTCGAGATCGAAACGGATCTGGCCCGGCATCTCCGGGAACAGTTTCTCCAGCACCGGGCGCAAACCATCCTGGTCGCGGGCCGCCAGGCGCGATACGTCGAGTTGTTCGCCATTGGAGCCGTGCAGGATGAGCGCATCTTCGTC
>DATCZH010000110.1:0-11951 GCA_036526015.1 Sulfuricaulis sp. | reverse complement strand
ATCATTTCGTCCATGGTGCGGAAGCCGAGTTGCGCCATCAGTTCGCGCGCCTCCTGTGCAACGAATCGGAAGAAGTTCACCACATGATCTGGTTGACCTGCGAATTTCTTGCGCAGTTCCGGGTCCTGGGTGGCGATGCCGACCGGGCAGGTATTGAGATGGCACACACGCATCATGATGCAGCCGAGCACGACCAACGGTGCGATCGAAAAGCCGTATTCCTCAGCGCCGAGGAGTGCCGCAATAACCACGTCGCGGCCGGTCTTCATCTGGCCATCGGTCTGGACCGTGATGCGGTCCCGCAGCTTGTTCATCACCAGCACCTGCTGGGTCTCGGCCACACCAAGCTCCCACGGCAAGCCGGCGTGTTTGAGCGAGGACAAAGGACTCGCGCCGGTGCCGCCATCGTGACCGGAGATGAGTACCACGTCGGCGTGCGCCTTGGCGACGCCGGCGGCGATTGTGCCGACACCGATTTCGGAAACGAGCTTTACGTGGATACGCGCCTCGCGGTTGGCATTCTTCAAGTCGTGGATCAGCTGCGCCAGATCCTCTATCGAGTAAATGTCATGGTGTGGTGGCGGAGAAATCAGGCCCACCCCAGGCGTGGAAAAGCGGACCTTGGCAATCCATGGATACACCTTGTGGCCGGGCAATTGACCGCCCTCACCAGGCTTGGCGCCCTGCGCCATCTTGATCTGGATGTCGGTGGCATTCACCAGGTAATGGCTGGTGACGCCGAACCGTCCCGAGGCCACTTGCTTGATGCGAGAGTTCCGGACTGTGCCGTAACGCTCCGGGTCCTCGCCGCCTTCGCCGCAGTTGGAACGCCCACCCACTTTGTTCATGGCGATGGCCAGCGCTTCGTGCGCCTCCTGGCTGATCGAGCCGTAGGACATGGCGCCGGTGGCAAAGCGCTGCATGATGGATTCCACCGGCTCGACTTCTGCAATCGGGATCGGCCGATCGGCAAATTTGAGCTCCATCAGTCCGCGCAGGGTTGCCCGGTGCTGCGCGCTCTCGTCGCAGGCGCGTGAGAATTCCCTGAACACCTCGAACGAGTTGGCACGGGTGGCATGTTGCAGCTTGGCCACGGTTTCGGGATTGAGCATGTGGTATTCACCGTCGCGGCGCCACTGGTACTGTCCTCCCCAATCGAGTTCCGGAGGGCCTACCGGCCGCTCGGGATAGGCTCGGTGATGATGCAACGACGTTTCCTGCGCCACCACGTCGATGCCGATGCCGCCGACGCGCGAGGCAGTCCAGGTGAAATACTGATCGACAAACTGCTTGTCGAGGCCAATGGCCTCAAAAATCTGCGCGCCGCGGTAGGACTGGATGGTGGAGATGCCCATCTTGGAGGTGATCTTGACCACACCCTTGTTCAGCGCCTTGATGTAATGCTTGACCGCCTGCGCGTGATCCAGGCTGTTCAGGAGCTGGCTGCGGATCATGTCGTCGAGCGTCTCGAACGCGAGATACGGATTGATCGCGCCGGCGCCGTATCCGAGCAGCAGCGCCATGTGGTGCGTCTCACGCGGTTCACCGGACTCGACAATCAGCCCGACCTTGACGCGCGTGCCTTCACGCACCAGGTGATGGTGCACGCCCGCCGTGGCCAGCAGTGCTGGTATCGGCATGCGCCCTGCATCCACGCCACGATCCGAGAGGATAATGAAAGTGTTCCCCTGTTCGATGGCGGTACTCGCCTTCTGGCACAATTCCTTGAGCGCGCGCGCGAGTCCCTGCCCGTCCGAGCCGGCCGGAAACAGCATGGGCAGCGTCACAGTCTTGAATCCGGGGCGGTCGAGGTGGCGAATTTTCGCCAGCTCCTCGTTGCTCAGGATCGCCGTCTTGAGCTTCAGCATGCGGCAGGACTCCGGGCCGGGCTGGAGCAGGTTGCTTTCAGGACCAAGCGGGGTCTCGATCTGCGTCACCAGTTCCTCGCGAATGGCATCGAGCGGCGGGTTGGTCACCTGCGCGAACAGCTGCTTGAAATAGTCGTAGAGCAGGCGCGGCTTGTTTGAGAGCACCGCCAGCGCCGCGTCGTTACCCATGGAGCCCACCGGCTCCATGCCCTGCTGCGCCATCGGTGCCATCAGGATGCGCAAGTCCTCATGCGTGTAGCCGAAGGCCTGCTGGCGTTGCAGCACGGTTTCATGATCTGGTTCGGGGAGTTGCGGTGGTTTCGGCAATTGGTCGAGCGGCACCAGGTTCTGCGTGAGCCACGCGCGATACGGCTGTGCCGAGATGTAGCGTTGCTTGAGCTCGGCATCGTCGATGATGCGGCCTTCACGCGTATCGACCAGGAAGATGCGGCCCGGGTGCAGGCGCTCCTTGATGAGCACGTTCTCCGGCGGGATGTCGAGCACACCGACCTCGGAAGCCATGACCACGAGGCCATCCTTGGTGACGTAATAACGCGACGGACGCAAGCCGTTGCGGTCGAGCACCGCACCGATCACCTTACCATCGGTGAAGGCGATCGAGGCTGGACCGTCCCACGGCTCCATCAAGCAGCCGTGGTATTCATAGAACGCTTTGCGCTCTTCATCCATCATTTCGTGCCCACTCCAGGCCTCGGGAATCATCATGAGCACGGCGTGTGGCAGCTCGCGCCCAGCCATGTAGAGGAATTCGAGCACGTTGTCGAAGGTGGCCGAGTCGGAACCACCCTCCATCACGATCGGGAGAATTTTTTTCAGGTCATCCCCAAACAGCGGCGATTCGCACAGGGCCTCGCGCGCGCGCATCCAGTTGATGTTACCGCGCAAGGTATTGATCTCGCCGTTGTGGGCAATATAGCGGTATGGGTGCGCCAGCGGCCAGGACGGAAAGGTGTTGGTCGAAAAACGTGAATGCACCAGTGCCAGCGCCGATTCCACCGCGGGATCGGCCAAGTCGGGGAACATCGGTGCCACCTGGGTTGGCGTGAGCATGCCCTTGTAAATCAGGGTACGCGCCGAGAGGCTCGGGATGTAAAAGAGCGGACGTTCCTTAATATTTGAATTCCAGATCGCTTGCTCGACACGCTTGCGAATGACATAGAGCTTGCGCTCGAAGGCCTGTTCATCGGTGAGGCCGGGTGCTCGACCAATGAATATCTGCCGAAAGACGGGTTCGGCCGAACGCGCCGTCGGACCAATCGAGGAATCGTCGACGGGCACGTCGCGCCAACCCAGGAGTTGCTGACCCTCTTCGTGCACGATCTCGGCGAACAAGTCCTGGCAACGGCGCGCCTCGTCCGGATGACGCGGGAGAAAAATGAGGCCGGTACCGTAATGGCCGGGCTTCGGCAACTTGATCCCGAGCTTGCCGGTTTCGCGTTCCAGAAACACGTGCGGCAACTGAATCAGGATGCCGGCGCCGTCGCCGGTGTTTTCCTCGCAACCGCAGGCGCCACGATGCATGAGGTTTCGCAGCACGGTGAGTGCCTGAGCGACGATCTTGTGCGAACGCCGGCCTTTCATATCGACCACGAAACCGACGCCGCAGGCGTCGTGCTCGTAGGCCGGATCGTACAGACCCTGTTGTGTCTTAAGCTGTATCAAAGTCATCCACCGTATTCATTATTCATTCTCCGCCGGCACCATCTGGCACCGAGCATTGCTGGGCGCGCCGATTGGCCGTTTGTTTGTTCGAACTCACCAGCGGGGGCTCTGCCCGGATCGGGGAAATTCGTTCTATTGCCCAGAAAAACCAAGAAAAATCAGAGCAAAAGGGCCAAAAAGTATACCGGCCCACCGGGGCGGGTTCAATGGAATCTCTTACGAATGGGGGGGCGTTGCCGGAATTTGAGCAAGAAAGGCCTGACCGGAAACACCTTTTCCGGTCAGTCACCCGGGAACAGGCGGACGTGTTCTCGCATGGCATAACGGTCGGTCATACCAGCGATGTAATCCGCGACGGTCCGGGCCTGTTCCCGAGTCCCGTTCTGCTGCCGGAGTTTTTCACGGTATTGGGGCGGCAGCAATGCCGGCGCGCGCATGAAGGCCTCGAACAACTCGCGCACGATTTTCACCGCCTCAGCCATGATCCGGGTCACCTGCTCGTGCGCGTACAGGTGCTGTCGCAAAAATCTCTTGAGTTCGTGTGATTTTTCCGACACCGCGGCGGAGTAGGCGATCAGGGGTCCGTGGTATCGGCGGACGTCCTCTAAACTCTTTATCCCGGCGTGTGTAATTTGTCGTCGGCTGTTCTCGATCAAGTCAGTCACCACATGATTGATCATACGGCGGATGGTTTCATAGATAGCTCGGCGCGCCGGGATGTCTGGGTAATGACGCCTGACCTCTTCATATTGCATGGCGAACAAGGAGACAGCCATTAACTGGTTGATGGTCAGCAGCTCCGAGCGCAACCCGTCGTCAACGTCATGGTTGTTGTAGGCGATCTCGTCCGCCATATTGACCAGTTGGGCCTCAAGCCCGGGCTGGGTTTTATCCAGAAATCGCTTTCCCAGCTCACCGAGCTCGCGGGCATTTTTCGGCGAGCAATGCTTGAGAATGCCCTCACGGGTTTCGAAGGTAAGGTTGAGTCCGGGAAATTCGGCGTAGCGCTCCTCCAGCACGTCCACCACCCGCAACGATTGCAGGTTATGCTCAAAGCCCCCATGGTCGCGCAGGCATTCATTCAGTGCCTCCTGCCCCGAATGGCCGAAGGGCGTGTGGCCAAGGTCGTGCGCCAGTGCAATGGCCTCGGTCAGATCCTCATTGAGGCCGAGCGCCCGCGCGATCGAGCGCGCAATCTGCGCCACCTCGATTGAATGCGTCAGGCGAGTGCGGAACAGGTCGCCCTCGTGGTTGATGAAAACCTGGGTTTTGTATTCCAGGCGGCGGAAAGCGGCGCAGTGGATGATGCGATCGCGGTCACGCTGGTATTCGGAGCGGTTCTCGGGTGAGGGCTCGGGATATCGTCGGCCGCGCGAGGAGGCATCGTGCGCAGCGTAAGGCGCCAGCATTACTCTGCTTCCCGCATGTTTGTGAGCGTCTTCCCAAGCTCCGCCCGTGGAACTTCGTCGGTCACCACGGCTTCGCCGAGACGTTTGAGAAGCACCAGCCGCAGTCGGCCATCCTGCACTTTCTTGTCCACGGCCATGAGTTCGAGAAACCGCGCAGGCAACATCGCTGCCGGCGCGCGCACCGGCAGCCGCGCGCGCTGGATTAACTTCTCGATGCGGGCGACATCCGCGACCGGCAACCAGCCGAGCCGATGTGACAGATCCACCGCCATGACCATGCCCGCAGCAATGGCCTCGCCATGCAGCCATTTCCCGTAGCCCAGGCCGGTCTCAATGGCGTGGCCGAAGGTGTGTCCCAGATTCAAGGTGGCACGCACGCCGGATTCGCGCTCGTCCACCGCCACCACCTCGGCCTTGTTGCGACAGGAGTGGTAAATGGCGTAGGTCAGCGCATCGGCGTCACGCGCCAGCAATTTTTCGAGATTGGCCTCGAGCCAGGTGAAAAATTCGGGATCACGGATCAGACCATACTTGATCACCTCGGCCAACCCGGCAGAAAGTTCGCGGTCGGGCAGTGTGTTGAGTGTGTCGGTGTCAATGATCACTGCGCGCGGCTGGTAAAACGCGCCGATCATGTTCTTGCCCAAGGGATGATTGACCCCGGTTTTACCACCGACTGAGGAATCCACTTGTGACAGCAGCGTGGTCGGAATTTGGATGAACGCCACGCCGCGCTGATAGCTGGCGGCGGCGAAGCCGGCCATATCACCGATCACCCCGCCGCCCAGCGCGATGAGGGTGGTGCGCCGGTCGCAGTGCGCATTCAGCAACGCGTCGAATACGCGGTTCAGGACTTCGAGCGATTTGTATTGTTCCCCGTCAGGCAAAATCACATCGAGTGGCTGGAGCGTATCCAGGTGAGAACGTAACTTTGCCAGATACAACGGCGCCACCGTGTCATTGGTCACAATGGCAACACGTCCTCCGGCGATATGCTTTTTCAGCAAATCGGATTGGTTGATGAGGCCGGCACCGACATAGATCGGGTAACTGCGTTCCCCGAGGTCAAGATGCAAGGTTTTCATTTTTCAAAAGCGATTCCAGTTTGCGCACAATCTCGCGTGCGACGCTCACGGGGGAGCGGTGCGAAGTCTCGATGACCATGTCCGCGGCCTGTCGGTAAACCGGTTCGCGCGCCTTGAGGATGTCCTCCAGCGTGCGACGGCGGTCAGTCGTTTGCAGCAGCGGACGGTGGCGGTCACGGCGTGTACGTTGCAACAGGGTTTCCAGCGGAGCATGCAGGTACACCACGACACCCCGCTCGCGCAGGATTTTTCTATTATCTTCCGATAGCACGGCGCCACCGCCGGTGGCCAGCACTGTATTGGACAGGCGCGTCAGGTCGTCAAGGATCGATGACTCGCGAGCGCGAAAACCGGTTTCGCCTTCAATCTCGAAAATAAGCGGGATACCCGCCCCAGTGCGCTTCTCGATTTCCGAGTCGGAATCCCGGAAATCCTTGTTCAGCAACTCAGCCAGATGGCGGCCGATGGTGGATTTGCCCGCTCCCATCGGACCGATCAGAAAGATATTGTCTGGCCGGCTCATCGTTCAGGTATGCCAGCAACCCAGGCATAAATCAAGCGAACCGGCCACCACAGGGTGGCCGGTTCGGGTAAGCAAGATGAATCAGCGCAGGCTCAGATTTTCTGAAAGAATGCGGGGGGTCAGGAAAATCAGCAGTTCGGTCTTGTTATCCTTGACTTCCTTATTCTTGAACAGCCAGCCCAGCAGGGGAATATCCCCGAAGAAGGGCACCTTGGTAACGGTATCGGCTTTGTCCTGTTCGTAGATACCGCCGATCACCACGGTCTCACCGTTATCGAGCAGCACTTGAGTTTTGACCTGCTTGACGTTCAGGAGACCCGAAACCGCGTCCACGAAATTGTCCTTGGAAATATCCACGTTCAGATTTATGCGATCGTCTGGCGTGATCTGTGGCGTGACTTCAAGCTTCAGAGTTGCCTTTTTTGTCACCACCGTGCCGACACCAAGCACGCTGGTGGTGAAGACGCGCTCCTGGCCCTGTTCGATCACAGCCTTCTGCTGATTGGCGGTGATCACGCGCGGACTCGAGATGATTTTGCCATTGCCGTCCTGTTCAAGGGCAGAAAGCTCGAGATCCAGCTGCTTGGCACCTTTGATTAAGCTGAGCGTGAAGACGCCGGCCGGTGACGTGCCGATACCGGGGGACGGGAGGTTGACGTTGAAAACGCTCGGCCACTCGTAAAGGCTGCTGTTGTATAGCGGTTCCAGGGCGTCGATCGAGCCGGTCGTGGTCTGAAGGGTGCTCCCCTTCACGCGCTGTGTGGCATGAGCGAGCCGTGCGCCCAAGGTTCTGGCGAAATTATCGGTTGCCTCGACGAGACGGGTTTCCACCATAACCTGACGTACCGGCTGATCGAGCTTGGAAATCAGCTTGCGGATTTCCCTGATCTTGCCGGCGGTGTCCTGGATAAGAATCGAATTCGTGCGCGTATCCACGGTCACCTGTCCCCGTGGCGAAAGCAGCGTGTTGGAGTCGGTGCTCTCCTTCGTGACCGCCACTGCTTGGCCGAATACCGGATGCTGCCCGGCGGTGGTGGTAATCGCCTTGATGGACTTTAGCAATGAGGCGATATCTTCGGCCTTGGCATAATTGATCTGGATAAGCTCGGATACCAGCGGTTCGAGTTCTATGACAGCTTTGGTGGCCTCCAAATTAGCCTTTTCCTTGGCCGCCACTTCTGGCGCCGGGGCCACCGTGATTACGTTGCCCCGGCGGCGCATCGCGAGGTTCTTGCTGTCTAGGATCAAATCGAGTGCCTGATCCCAGGGCACGTCCTTCAGACGCAACGTCAAGGACCCCTTGACCGTATCGCTCACGACGAAATTGAGACCGGTGAAATCCGCCAACACCTGCAGTGCCGCACGTGCCTCGATGTTCTGGAAATTGAGTGACAGCTTTTCACCGGAATAGCCGAATTCATCCACCTTTTTTTCGTCCGGTTTTTCAATGATCGGCTTGATGCTGACTGTGAAAATATTGCCAGTCTGGTACGCCAAGTGCTCATACTTGCCCTTGGGCGTAATGATCATGCGCGTATTTTTCCCTTGCGCAAATGTATCGATGGTCTGGACCGGCGTCGCAAAATCCACGACGTCGAGACGGCGTTGCAACTCGGCGGAGGCCGAAGTATTCAGGAAATCGAGCATGATTTCGCCGGCTTGCTCACGGATATCAATGCCCACGGTGGGATCGGAAAGGTTAATGATGATCTTGCCGTCACCCTGCGGCCCACGACGGAAATCGATGCCCGTGAGATTGTATTTTCCGGTCTTGCGGGTACTGGCAAAATGCGTTGTCTTCGGCTCCACCGCGCCGGCAATGGCGCTGACAGGCGCTTCCACCGTCACGACGAAATTGTTGCCGTCAATATTCGTGGTATACGCGACAGGCTTGATCAGACTGATCACGATACGTGAGCGGTTTTCCGCCTCGATGGCCGTCACATTGGTAACTGCGGCTTCCTTGACCGCGAGACTCTTCTTCACCAGCCCGACACGGGTATCGGCGAAATCCATTGATATCCGCGCCGGGTTCGTGATGGTAAAGGCGTTCGGCTCCGTGGGCGGTTGAGTCATTTTAAAGGTGATCTGGATCCGGTCACCGGGCAACTTGGCGTAGACGATTTCTTCGATGGAATTTTTTCCTTGCGCCACGGGGGCCACGGGAGTCGGTTCAGAAACGGCCATGGGAGTGCTCGAGGGATCCATGTTCTTGGCAGGCATTTCCGAGGCCACTGGCGGCGTCACGGCTGCCGTCGGTGCTGTGGAAGCCGCCACGCGAAATCCGTATTCGGCCTTCTGCACATTGAGCGAGCCGGGCTCATTCATCAACAGGTCGACCACCACGGTCGTGCCATTATCAGCCAGATACGGATATACCCCCTTCGCATTTTCCCTGCCCTGTATCTCGGTGAGGGACGGTCCCATGCTGCTGTCCGGGAAGCTGATACGCAACCGTTTTCCTTCTTCCAACACCTCGGTGGAATACTTGCCTTCGCCCGTGGCGCGAACTTGGAGTACTAATGCTTCACTACCCGATTCCCAGGCCAGAGACTGGATTTCTGCACCGGTCGCCGCGGCCGTCATCCCTGTCATGGCGACAAGAAACACCAGGCATTGGCCGGTCGCAAGCGCCATCTTGCGCAAGAGTTGTGATTGCTGTTTCATGATGTTTCCGCCTTGTTAGTCCAGTTCATTCCAACAACGTCAGATTGGCTTCGCGTTCGATCCAATCACCAAGCGTTCCCTGTATCAATTCAATCAGATCGACTTTTTCATCGCTGATCTTGTGGATCATGCCGGAATTCTGCCCCAGGTGATCGCCCACCTGGGCGCGATGGACGGTTCCGTCCGGTGCTTGAATCACCGCCCAGGCCTGCTTGCCGCGCATGAGCGTACCCACCATCTTCAGCGAGTCCAACGGATAGTCTTCGAGCGGTTCTTTCCGGCGAGTTGGATCCGGTCTCGGGCCGCTGGCACTTTTCTGGCCCTGAGGCATAAGATTGAAAGCGGCGAACGGATCAGTCATGTTGGCAGCGTTATAAATGAATGTCTCCTGCATTTTAATTTCAGGAAGCGGTTCCACCCTCGGTTTTTTATCAGCGTGAGCGTTCTTAACAAAATCGCGCAAATCATCGAGTCCATCGCTGCTGCAAGCAGCGAGTGAGACGCTTATCAGGGTTATCGACAAAAGTGATATGAATCTGTTCATGGCGATCACCTCCGTCCCCGTGGAGTGCGGCTGACCGGT
Source organism: Sulfuricaulis sp. (assembly GCA_036526015.1). Classification (GTDB taxonomy): domain Bacteria; phylum Pseudomonadota; class Gammaproteobacteria; order Acidiferrobacterales; family Sulfurifustaceae; genus Sulfuricaulis. Next base: position 2,133 of record DATCZH010000110.1, on the reverse strand, counting down.
TTGGCTACACCGCCTTCTTCGAGATAACGATAGGTTTTCGCCTTTGCCGACATCGTCAGCTTGTTGTCCTTTCCGGTCGAGGTGATGTTGATATCGCCAAATGTGACAATGCGGGGAAGCGAGGCGACATCGCTGACGAACAGCGCGAGTTCGTGATAGTTCCCGCGAACTTGCACGCTGATCGGCATCTCGGCATAGAAATCCTTCGGTTGTTCCTTCTCCGGCCGGAACAGGGTGAATTCCAACCCGCGGCCCAATCCGGCTTGGGTGATATCCACGAGCAGATCCGGCACTTCCGTGGTATTAGGCAATTGCCGCAACAGGCTGCCGAAGGTCTGTTCCATCTCCTCCATCTGTTGCTTGTAGGCCGGCAAATTGACCGCAAGGCCTTTCTTGTTCAGGTATGTCTCGCGCAGAGAGACTTCTTTTTGTTGCGCGGATCCGTATTCCTCGATTTCACCCTGGATCAAAAACCAGTAACCGGCAAAAAGGATAATCACGCACACGATCAGAATACTGGCAATCTTGATTGGTACCGGCCACGAGCTCAGATTATTGACGTCGATATTTTTCAGATCATCCAGGGTCATGATCCGGCGTCCTCCAGCTTTTTCTGCTGCTTGGCGATTTGCTTGACCTTGAGTGAAAATTCACTCACGCGTTCGCTGCCCTTGGCTTTTACCGTGATCACCTCGAGTTCCGGTTCCGAGAACCAGTCCGAAGCGGCCAGGTTGCGCATCAGCGCCGATACCCGCGCATTCGACTGCGCTACACCTTTGAGCGCGATGCTGCTGCCCGTATGGCTCAACGACGCCAGATAAATGCCATCAGGGAGTTTTCGGGCTAATTCATCAAAAAGATGCACCACCTGCGTGCGGTCGCCCTGGAGCTGGTAAATCACGTTCATACGGGCAATGAGATCCGCGCGCTTCTTTTTCAGTTCTGCGATTTCCTTGATCTCTTTTTCAACCTTGGCGATTTCTTGGTTCAAGAATTCATTGCGTTTGTTCTGATTCTCGATCAGCGCCGTCACGTGTACGTGGGCATAAAAAATAATGACTCCCATCAGAATCCATGCACCCACGGCAATCGTCAGCAATTGACGATCCTGCTCCTTGCGGTGCATCTCGCGCCAAGGCAGTAGATTGACTTTTGTTGTCATTCGTCAAAACTCCGCATTGCCAGTCCGCAGCTGATCATGAGGGAGGGCGCATCGTTGGAAAGATGTTGTGGTTTGATGCGCGAGGCCAGCGACATGCTCGCGAAGGGATTGGCCACGATCGCTGGAACACCAATGCGTGCGGCCACGAGCTCATCGATACCGCCAATCTGGCCGCATCCGCCCGCGAGCAATAATTGATCCACGCTGTTGAATGGCGTGGAGGAATAAAAGAATTGCAATGCGCGCATGATTTCCTGACACATGGCTTCCATGAAGGGCCGCAGCACATCGGTCTGATAGTTGTCCGGCAGCCCGCCCTGTTTTTTGGCCAAGCCGGCTTCTTCATAAGAGAGTCCATACCGGCGCTGAATTTCTTCCGTGAGTTGGCGCCCGCCAAAGGCATGATCGCGGGTATATACGGAACGGTTGTTGTGAACCACATTAATGGTGGTGGCCGTGGCGCCAATGTCCAGCACGGCGATGGTTTTCTCCATTCCGCCGCCAGGCATATGGCTGGCGATCAGCGAGAAGGCGTTTTCCATGGCGTAGGTTTCGACATCCACGACCAATGGCGTCAGACCGGGTCCCTGAATGACGGCCAGGTAATCATCGACAATTTCCTTGCGGCAGGCGGCCATCAGCACATCTACCTCTTCCGGGCTACTTTCCGACGGACCCAACACTTGGAAATCAAGATTGATTTCGTTCAATGGATACGGGATATAGTGGTCCGCTTCCATTTCCACCTGCATCTGGCGGTCTTGGTCACTCAGGTTGGCGGCCATCTTGATGGTCTTGGTAATGACATGCGCCGCCGGAACCGCCACCGCGGCGTGCCTGACCTTGGTCCCGGACTTCTTGACGGCACGCTCCACGACCTGCGCCACCTGTTCGACTTCCGTGATTGCATGTTCAACCACCGCATTTTGCGGCAACGGTTCCACCGCATAACGCTCGACGCGAATATGTTC
>DATCZH010000109.1:0-3369 GCA_036526015.1 Sulfuricaulis sp. | reverse complement strand
TCTGTTCAAGGATGGCACGGATTTGTACTGGGCACGCTCGCGCGTGCTCGAGTATCTGAGCCAGGTCCTGCCGCGCTTGCCGCGTGGGGCACGACCCGCGCTCGGGCCGGACGCCACGGGGGTCGGCTGGGTATACGCATATGCGCTGATTGATCGCACCGGGAAACATGACTTGGCGCAACTCCGGACATTGCAGGACTGGTTCCTCAAGTACGAATTGCGCACGGTCCCGGGGGTGGCCGAGGTCGCGACCGTGGGCGGCATGGTGAAGCAATACCAGGTGGTCGTGGACCCGGTTAAATTGCGCGCGTACCGCCTGACGCTCGAATCGCTGCGCAAGGCCATTAAAGAAGGCAACCAGGAAACCGGTGGCTCGGTCATCGAAATGGCCGAGGCGGAGTACATGATCCGCGTTCGCGGATATATCAAGAACGAGAGGGATCTGCGCGCCTTGCCCCTCGGGATCACATCCTCCGGCACGCCCATCCGCCTGGATCATGTTGCCGAAATACGGCTTGGACCGGAAATGCGCCGCGGGATTGCCGAATTAAACGGCGAAGGCGAGGTCACGGGCGGCATCATTGTCATGCGTCACGGGGAGAATGCGCTGGCCACCATCAACGCCACCAAGGCCAGGCTGGAGATTCTCAGGAAAAGCCTGCCGGAGGGCGTTGAGATTGTAACGACCTATGACCGTTCGGCAGTAATCAAAAGAGCCGTAAACAATCTCACGGGGACACTCTTAGAGGAATTCATTGTGGTGGCGGTGGTTTGTCTCGTTTTCCTGTTCCACCTGCGCTCCTCGCTGGTCGTCATTGTCACGCTGCCCATCGGCATCCTCATCAGTTTCATCATCATGAAACAACAAGGCATTAACGCCAATATCATGTCGCTCGGCGGCATCGCCATCGCCATCGGCGCAATGGTGGACGCCTCCATCGTCATGATCGAGAACGTGCACAAGCACTTCGAAAAGCAGAAAGTCACCGACGAAAACCGCTGGGCCATCGTCCGCACCGCGACCGAGGAACTTGGCCCGCCGCTGTTCTATTCGCTGCTCATCATTGCGCTCAGCTTCATCCCGGTGTTCGCCCTCGAAGCCCAGGAGGGACGGCTGTTCTCGCCACTGGCCTTCACCAAAACTTATGCCATGGCCGCCGCCGCAGCGCTGTCGATCACGCTCGTGCCCGTGCTCATGGGTTACTTCATCCGAGGTCACATACGCAGCGAGCAGGAAAATCCGCTGAACCGTTGGCTGATACGCGGCTACCGGCCGATGCTGAGGTGGACTTTAGCCCGTCCTCGAACGATATTGTGGGGCGCCGTGGTTCTCGTCGTTTTGGGGGCTTATCCCGTTGTCCAGCTTGGGTCTGAATTTATGCCGGACATGGATGAAGGCGATATCCTCTACATGCCCACCACCCTGCCCAGCATCGGTTCTGGCAAGGCGCAACAGCTCTTGCAGCAGACGGACCGGATACTCAAGACCTTCCCCGAAGTGGAAAGCGTATTTGGCAAAAGCGGGCGGGCGGAAACGGCAACCGATCCGGCGCCATTGTCCATGTTCGAAACCACGATACAGCTGAAGCCGAAATCCGAGTGGCGGCCAGGGATGACTACCAAGAAACTCATCGAGGAAATGAATCGAGCCACGAAGTTCTCCGGGCTTTCCAATGCATTCGTGATGCCAATCAAGACGCGCATCGACATGTTGACCACCGGCATCCGTACACCGGTTGGCGTGAAAGTCTCGGGGCCGTCGCTCGCCACCATCGATATCATCGGCCAGGAAATCGAATCCGCGGTACGTTCTGTCCCGGGGACGGTTTCGGTTTATTCTGAGCGTGTCACCGGTGCACGCTACGTCGACGTTCGCATCGACCGCAACCGCGCCTCACGCTTCGGCATGAACATCGCTGACATCCAGGAAACCGTGGCGACGGCCGTCGGTGGTATGAATGTCACCGATACTATCGAGGGACGGGAGCGTTATCCGGTCAATATCCGCTATCCCCAGGACATCCGCGGCTCGCTCGCCCGCCTGCGCGCCTTGCCGCTGGTCACCATGAGCGGCATCCAGGTCGCGCTGTCAGAAGTCGCTGACGTTCGCGTGGTGGATGGCCCCGACATGATACGCAGTGAAAACGCACGATTATCAGGTTGGACTTATATTGATATGCGTGACCGTGATATCGGTTCTTTCGTGGCCGACGCCAAACGATCGGTGGAGAATAAAGTGAAATTGCCACCGGGTTATTCGCTCCACTGGACCGGCCAGTTCGAGTACATGCAGCGAGCTGTTGAACGCCTCAAGGTTGTCATTCCTTTCACCGTGATCATTATCCTGTTGCTGCTCTACCTTAATTTTCGCAACGGCATGGAAGTGCTCATCGTGATTGCCACACTGCCGCTGGCCCTGGTGGGTGGTTTCTGGCTGCTGTATTTCCTGGGATACAACCTGTCAGTTGCCGTGGCCGTGGGCTTTATCGCGCTGGGAGGTGTCGCGGTCGAAATCGGCGTAGTGATGCTGGCGTATCTCGACCAGGCGCTCCGGCGACGCGAAACGGAACGCCACACCAAGGGCCAGAAGTTGACAAGGGATGATGTGCGCGAGGCGGTGGTTGAGGGCGCCCTCCTGCGAGTGCGGCCCGTAACCATGACAAAAGTTGCGATCATCGCCGCCCTGCTGCCGATATTATGGAGCGAGGGCACAGGGTCGGAGGCCATGCAGCGCATCGCGGCGCCGATGGTGGGCGGCATGCTGAGCGTGGCCATTCTGACGCTGGTTGTGATCCCGGCGGCATATTTGTTATGGAAACTAAGAGTGACGGCAAAAAATCCAGCAATAATCCCCTCGGCTTGACACTGTACCGGGGTACGGAGCCTATCCTGTGTATTATCCGATTTACTGGAATGTGCGATGACCACCGTTCCACAGACCAGCATGACGATTGGTTGGTTGGCACGCGAGGCCGGCGTGAATATCGAAACCGTTCGCTACTATCATCGTCGCGGTCTGATGCCCACGCCGCGCAAGCCTCCCGGGCGGCGTGCGCCGCTACTCTTCAGACTCACACACACGTTTGCGCTTCATCCGGCGCACACAGGAATTGGGATTTACGCTGAGTGAAATTTCTGAATTTCTGATGCTGGGGGATGGTTCCTGCGCCAAAACCCGCGCCATCGCGGAAAAACGGGTCAGGGATATCGAAATGCGCCTGCATGACTTGAAATCCATCCACACCACACTCGAAAAGCTCATTCATACCTGGCGCGCCGGAAATCGTCCTCTCTGCCCGATTATCGCCAGCCTGGAACGCAATCCAGATTAGCCCGACAGATTAATCGCGCTTTTCCACGAAATAACGG
>DATCZH010000108.1:0-4958 GCA_036526015.1 Sulfuricaulis sp. | reverse complement strand
GAACGCACGTGATGATCGGTCCTGAGGGCGCGCAAATGTCCTCAGCGCCTATCTTTACCGAGACTTTCCCTCTCGACCTGGTCAAGGCTGGTGTGACGCACGTCGTTACCCTTGACCAGATAAATAATGTATTCACAGATGTTGCAGGAGTGATCGCCGATGCGCTCGAGTGCCCGCGCTGCCCAGATAACGTTCAGCACGCGCGAAATGGTACGCGGGTCTTCCATCATGTAGGTGATCATCTGCCGCATGGTCCCCTCGTATTTCTGATCAACCTTGATGTCCTCGCGCGCAATGCGAACCGCAGCCTCGATGTCGAGACGGGCGAAGGCATCAAGCGAATCGTGTAGCATCTCGCGCACATGCGTGCCCAGCGCCTGGATCTCGGCGTAGTTGTTTTTGGGGCGCTCTTCGCCGGCGAGCTGAACCGCCATGCGCGCGATCTTCTCGGCCTCGTCGCCAATGCGCTCGAGATCGGTGATGGTCTTGATGACCGCCACAACGAGTCGCAAGTCGCTGGCAGCGGGCTGGCGGCGGGCAATGATCTGATTGCATTCTTCGTCGATCGTCACTTCCATCTTGTTAACTTGGGTGTCGTTCAGGATGACAGCCTCGCCTTGGGGCGAGTCGCCCTTGACGAGCGCATCGATCGCGTGTTCGATTTGCTGTTCGACCAGCCCTCCCATTTGCAACACCTTTGAGCGGATGTCTTCCAGTTCGGCATTGAACTGGCGAGAAATATGAGTATGCATTTGTTCCATGAAGCGCTCCTCCGGACCGTGATCAGCCGTAACGCCCGGTGATGTAATCTTCCGTTTGTTTTTTGGAAGGATTGGTAAATATGGTATTGGTGTCGCCGAATTCCACCGATTCGCCCAGGTACATGAAGGTCGTGTAATCGGACACGCGCGCGGCCTGCTGCATGTTGTGAGTGACAATAGTAATAGTGTAGTTCTTTTTCAGTTCGTAAATCAGCTCCTCGATCTTCAGCGTCGATATCGGGTCGAGCGCCGAGGCCGGTTCGTCGAGCAGCATCACCTCGGGCTTGACAGCAATGGCGCGCGCAATGCACAGACGCTGCTGCTGTCCCCCCGAAAGACTCATGCCGCTTTGCCGCAACTTGTCTTTGACCTCATCCCACAATGCTGCCTGCTGCAACGCCCATTCCACCCGGTCATCCATTTCCGTACGCGACAGTTTTTCATACAACCGCACACCGAATGCGATGTTTTCATAGATGGACATGGGAAATGGCGTAGGTTTCTGGAATACCATGCCGATACGTGCTCGCAACCGGAATAGATCGGCGCCCTTTGAGAGAATATTTTCGCCATCCAGCAGGATCTCGCCGGTGGCGCGCTGGCCGGGATACAGCTCGTACATGCGGTTAATTGCGCGCAGCAAAGTGGATTTTCCGCATCCCGACGGGCCGATGAACGCCGTCACCTTGTTGGTGGCGACATCCAGCGTGACGTTTTTCAGTGCCTGGAACTTGCCATAGAAGAAGTTCAGGTCGCGCACCTGTATCTTGATGGAATTGTCGTTCGCCATCAGTGCTCCATTTTGGCTTTGCGCGACAGGGTACGGGCGACGATGCTCAATACCAGTACACTCAGGGTGATCAGCAGGGACCCAGCCCAGGCCAGAGTGTGCCATTCCTTGTATGGGCTCATGGCGAACTGGAAAATCACCACCGGCAGGTTAGCCATGGGCTGCATCAGATCGGTGCTCCAGAACTGGTTATTGAGTGCAGTGAACAGGAGCGGCGCGGTTTCACCCGCAATGCGCGCCACGGCCAGCAGCATTCCGGTGAGGATGCCGGACAACGCCGCACGGTAGGCCACGAGCGTGATCATCTTCCAGCGCGGCGCGCCCAGGGCGAGTGCGGCTTCGCGCAACGGGTTCGGTACCAGCCTCAACATTTCTTCCGTCGTGCGAATAATGACCGGCAACATGATAATAGCGAGCGCCAAGGCCCCCGCGAGCGCGGAGAAATGCCCCATGTTGATAACCACCAGTTCATAAATAAAGAGGCCGATGATGATCGACGGTGCCGAAAGCAGAATATCATTAATGAAACGAATGGTCCCCGCCACGAATGAGCGACCGCCATATTCCGCGAGAAAAGTTCCCGCCAGGATCCCGACCGGTGTACCGATGGTCGTGGCCAGCCCCACCATGATCAGGCTGCCGACGATCGCGTTTGCGAGTCCACCGGTGCCGCCGGGCGAGGGAGTGTCCAGAAGGAATAAGTTCCAGTCGATTGCCGTGATACCGAAGCTGAGGGTAGTCCAGATGATCCAGAACAACCAGAACAGGCCAAAAACGGTCGCGAGCACCGCCCCCGAAAGGTTCACGATGTTAACGGTACGTCGCCGCAAATAACGCCAATCCATTATTCAGTTTCCTAATTTTTCGCGCTGTTACGCCTCTCAAGCCCTAGCAATAAGAGCTTGGCGAATGTCAGCACTACAAAAGTAATCATGAACAGCACAAGTCCCAGCGCGATCAGCGAGGACGTATGCATGTCGCCCACAGCCTCCGTAAATTCATTTGCCAGCGTCGAGGCGATGGAGTTGCCCGGCTCGAACAGCGAGGGGCTGAGCCGGTGGGTATTGCCGATGACGAAGGTCACGGCCATGGTTTCGCCGAGCGCGCGCCCGAGCCCGAGGAAAATCCCGCCGACCGCGCCCACGCGCGTGTACGGGAGGACCACGTTCCACACGACTTCCCAGTGCGTCGCGCCCATGGCGTAGGCCGATTCCTTGAGGAACTTGGGCGTGGTGGCAAACACGTCACGCATCAGCGCGGTAATAAAAGGAATGATCATAACTCCGAGAATGAATCCCGCCGGCAGCATGCCGATGCCAAGCGGTGCCCCCTGAAACAGCGCCCCGATCCAAGGGATGTCGCCAAAGGCGTCTTGCAACCAGGGCTGTACATATTCCGAGAGCACTGGCGCAAACACGAACAGCCCCCACATCCCGTAAATGATGCTGGGAATGGCCGCCAACAGTTCCACGGCGGTGCCGATGGGGCGACGCAACCAATGCGGGGATACCTCCGTGAGGAATAAGGCGATCCCGAAGCTGATCGGCACGGCGATCACCAAGGCAATGAAGGAGCTGACCAGCGTGCCGTAGATCGGGACCAGAGCGCCGAATTTTTCGGTCACCGGATTCCAGTCGTCGGTGACAAGAAACCCGGGTCCGAACTCGCTCAGGGCCTGCCAGCCCCCAATGAACAGCGAAATGATGATCCCGGCCAGTATCACCAGCACGAACCAGGCCGAGCCGGTGGTCAGGGCCTGGAACGACCGGTCCATGAGACGTAGTCGTCTGATGGTAGCGTCGGAAATTTGTGATTGGTTGCCGTTCATTATGATGTTGTGAGAATGAAAAGCGGGGACCCGAAGAACCCCGCTGACTGCAACCCTTTATGGCCCCGAGATATTACTTCTTGACCGTTGCCTCGGTCCAGATGGGTTTGCCGTTGCCGTCCTTGATCTCTTTTTTCCATACCTCTTCCACCAGTTTCACCACGTTAGCCGGCATCGGCACGTAGTCGAGTGCATCGGCCAGCTTGTCGCCGTGGCGATAAGCCCAGTCGAAAAACTTGAGCACTTCCCGGGCGGTCTCGGGCTTGTCTTGTTTCTTGTAAAAAAGAATGAAGGTGGCACCGGTGATTGGCCAGCTCTTTTCACCGGGCTGATCGGTCAACATCAGATTAAAGCCCGGCGTCTTGGCCCAGTCGGCATTCGCTGCCGCGGCCTGAAACGATTCGCTGTCCGGCTTAACAAATTTTCCAGCCTGATTCTGAAGCTGGGCGAAATTCATCTTGTTTTGTAAGGCGTAAGCATATTCCACATAACCGATGGAGCCCTTAAGTCGCTGCACGTACGAGGCCACTCCTTCATTGCCCTTTCCGCCCACGCCGGAGGGCCAGGCCACCGAGGTGTTGTTGCCGATCTTCTGTTTAAACCCTGGGCTGACCTTGGATAGGTAATGCGTAAAGATGAAAGTGGTGCCGGAACCGTCGGCGCGTGATACAACGATGATCTTCTGCTTGGGCAAGCTCATGTCCGGATTGAGTTTGGTAATGGCGGGATCATTCCACTCGGTAATTTTTCCGAGATAGATGTCGGCAACCACGGTGCCGGTAAGCCTGAGTTCACCGGGTTTGATGCTGGCGAGATTCACCACCGGCACAACCCCGCCCATGACCGTGGGGAACTGAATGAGCCCGTTTTCGATCAGTTCCTCAACGGGAAGCGGCATGTCGGAGGCACCGAAATCCACTGTCCGGGATTTGATCTGCTTGATGCCACCACCCGAGCCAATGGACTGGTAGTTCATGCTAATGCCGGTCTTGGTTTTGTATGCCCCGGCCCACTTGGCGTATATCGGATAGGGAAAGGTGGCACCTGCTCCATTAAGGGTTTGCGCGGCATGCGTGGGGCCGAGGATCAGGCCCAAACTAACGGTGCCGGCCAGTGCCAACTTTTTTAGATGCCTTGATAAAGAATGCATAGATATCATGTCTCCATTGTTCTCTCTTCACGATTTTCGATGCACATCATGCCACCAAACTGTGACATTAATATGACAACATTCGTAGCTAAATTACCTAAGAAAACGGGGTTAACCGCCGCGAAACGGCGCAGTCAGTTCTTCTATCAACATTTCCACATGCTCACGTACTTCGTCCCGGGTGGCGCGGAATGTATTCATGATTTGCTCTTCCGTGCCACTCGCGTTGGCAGGATCTTCCAGCGGCCAATGAATTTTCTGAACCCCGGGAGGTAATACCGGGCAATGTTTATCGGCGTGCCCGCACACGGTTACCACAAGGTCGGTCTGGGCAAGCATTTCAGGTGTCATGCGAGTGGATTTCTGGTGTGAAATATCAACGCCGGCTTCGCGCATCACGGCGATGGCGTTCGGATTCTTGCCGTGGGC
>DATCZH010000107.1:0-7011 GCA_036526015.1 Sulfuricaulis sp. | reverse complement strand
CGGGCTGAAGAATTTCACGGAACTGTCCATGGGCATGAGCGATGATTACCTCGAGGCCATCAAGGAAGGGGCCACCATGGTACGGGTGGGGACAGCGATCTTCGGGGAGCGCGATTATTCGAAATAAATCTTGAACTGGCGGCGTCGTAGAGGGTCTGAAGGCCGGATAATTTTGTTAAAACAAGATTTTTTCTAACTTCCAAGCAAGGAGCTCTTCATGATGAAGCACGGCATTACTCGCAAACTGTTATTTACGGGCATGATGCTGGCCGCTCTGGTCCCACTGGGATTGAGTGCGGCCGAACCGGAAGATGTCATCAAGTATCGGAAAAGCATGATGAAAGCCATCGGCGGCCATACTTCCGCCGCCGCCGCGATTGTGCAGGGAAAGGTTGATTACAAGGCCCACTTGGCCGAGCATGCACGCGCCTTGCAGGTGTTGACCAAAGATATTCCCGCCCTGTTCCCGAAAGACTCTGATTTCGGTGACACCGAGGCCAAGGATGCCGTCTGGACCAAGCGAGCGGATTTTGAGAAAGCGGCGAAGAATGCCAAGACCCAAGTGGCCGCGTTTGCCAAGGCTGTTCAGGGCGGGAATTCACAGGCGATTACCGCGAGCTTCAAGGAGATGGGTGAAGGCTGCAAAGCATGCCATAAGGATTTCCGCAAGGAAGAAAAATAACACCAGCGCCGGTCGTCGTTAATGATGAAATACCTGGTCATGCGCAAGCATGCCGTCGTGTGGCTGTTCATCAGCGTCACTCCGGTATTGGCTGCGGCGGACGATGCATTACCGCAAGGCGAATATCTCTTTCATGCCGCCGGATGCGCAACTTGCCATACCCAAGAGGACAATAAGGGTCCGCCGCTGGCCGGTGGACGGGCGCTCAAGACCGCCTTTGGCACCTTCTATTCTTCCAACATCACGCCTAATCCTGACACCGGCATTGGCCGCTGGAGCGAACACGATTTCCAGCGAGCCTTGCGCGAGGGAATAAGCCCGGAGGGGAAACATTATTACCCGGCTTTTCCCTATACCGCTTATACGCAACTGACCGATGCTGACCTTCGCGCTTTGTGGAAATATCTCTTAAGCCGCCAACCGGTGCGGCAAACCAACAAGCCGCATGAGCTGCCGTGGTATCTCCGCGCACGTCCTCTCTTGAGCCTGTGGAAAATTCTGTTTTTCAGGCCTGGCGTGCTTCAGCCGCTAGCCGACAAACCACCGGCCTGGAACCGCGGCGCGTATCTGGTTAAAGCCGTGACCCATTGCGGCGAATGCCATACGCCACGCCACTTTCTCGGCGGATTCAAGGAGGCGCAATACCTGGCCGGCAATCCACATGGTGTGGATGACACCAAAATCCCCAATATCACCCCGGACAGAAAAACCGGGATAGGCAAGTGGAGTACGAGCGACATCGCGGATTACCTCGAAACCGGCATGAGCCCGGACGGCGATTTCGCCGGTGATCTCATGGCGAATGTCATCGATAACAGCACATCAGTCCTGAGCCGGGAAGACCGCCGCGCCATCGCGGCCTATTTGAAATCACTGCCGGCGGTAGAGTCTTTTGCACGCCCGCTCAAAAAATAAAGACGGAAATCTGGGAAACCCCTGAAATCCTAGGCTGAAGGAAACACCGTTTTCAGCTGCCGTGGCGCAAATTTAAGCTATAGTTAACCTAAATAAACGCGTTTACTTCCCTGATTCTTGGCTATTAATTATCATGGGAAATATATAATTAAATTATTAATTAAGGGGCGCATTCGCTTCATTCAGTCTTTCACCTGATGGTCGATTTAGGAAAAAAACGAATTGATGTCATAGATCTTAGGCCGGGAATGTATATCTCCCAGCTGGATCGTCCCTGGCTGGAATCTCCCTTCCTGTTTCAGGGTTTCGAGCTGCGCACGGACGAAGAAATGGACCTGCTCAGGAAACACTGCAAATACGTCATCATCGATACCGCCCTGGGGCTTGATGTGTTGCCCTTGAGCAACCGCGTCGAATATGAATCGCGGATGCGCGCCATCCAGGAGGAAGAAGACGAGCTAACAGCGAAGATCAGGGAGCTCGCCGATTCCCCCGGCAGGACGCGGACTCGACCAGCCTACGAAGATCTCGCCCCGCTGGAGCAGGAAATCCCCCGCGCCCGTGAAATTGAATCCAGCGCACGAGATGTGATGAACGATATGTTGCGCAATATTCAAAAGGGCAAGGAATTCAGCATGGAGCTCGTCACCAAGGTGGTGACCAACATGGTTAATAGCATGATCCGCAACCCGGATGCCATGGTGTGTTTGACGTACATGCGCAAGATCAGTGAATACACGGCACTGCACAGCATCCGCACCGCCATTCTTGGTATCGCGTTCGGCCGTCACCTGGTTTTCACCAAGGATCAATTGATTGAGCTGGGAGTGGGACTGATGCTGCACGATATCGGCATGCTGAAGATTCCCAAGAATATAATCGAGAAGCCCTCCGGCCTCGACACGGCGGAATTCGAAGTTATGAAACGTCACGTGGGCTGGGGCGTAGTGCTGATCAAAAATAATGGCGGGATACCCCCACTCGCGATGCAGGTCGTGCAACAACATCACGAGCGCCAGGACGGCGAAGGCTATCCCGTGCGCCTGAAAGGCAACGCCATCAGCCAGGTGGGATACATCGCCTCCATCGTCGATGTGTACGACGCCGTGACCAGCGACCGTATCTACTCCGGCGGCATGTCAGCCGAAGACGCGCTGAAACGCATGTACGAATGGCGGGAAAAAGATTTTCACGCCGAACTGGTGGAGGATTTCATCCGTTGCATGGGAATTTTCCCCATCGGTTCCCTGGTGGAACTCAGTACGGGTAGCATCGGCGTGGTAATCTCGATCAACCGCGCCCGCCGCTTGAAGCCCAAGGTGGCGCTGGTGTTGACCGCCGACAAACAACCCTACAGCCACAAACTTGTTACCGACCTGATGGAGCACACGGACGGCAAAGGACAGGAAATCAAGATATCGCGCGTGCTCCCGGTCGGCTCGTACGGCATCCATCCCATGGACCACATCGTGCGGATATAGAATGGGCGGCATGCTCTTTGAGATTTATTAATTTATAATCCTTCCGGGTACAATCTGGCTCGGATCGATGTGACGACGCGGGGGAGGAAGCGCGTGAGTGACGACGAAGACACGGGCAACGGAAAATACAATGGACCTGAGCGCCGGAAGTGGGTTCGGCGTTCGGGCAAACAACGTCGCGATCAATCACGCTGGAACGTGGACAGCCCCATCCGCCGCAAAGGCCCAGGCCGACGCGCGCTCGACAAGCTTCTAAGAAAAAGAGATAACGATAAATAAGCTTCATCAACGTTAGTTCTTTCTGGCACCACTTATTTCTAAAGGCTTTGCCTGATTATTTCGGCCACCGCCTGCGCCAACTATACTGAGCGCATAGGGAACCTTGCTCCACAGGGAGGAACATGGAACTGCTTGTATTGCTTATCGTCGCCATTGCCGTCCTGGCGGCCATCGTGGCCTTCCTGTGGCATCGAAAAAAAACATCCACGCAAACGGAAGCAGCACCTCCTTCCAATCGCTTCCATGGCGTGACTATCAAATTCCGCGCTGATGCCTGTCCCGCCGTGCGGATGTTCGAGTCAACCAGATTTCTCGCAAAAGAGGCGCCCCGCTTACCTTTGGAAAATTGCACCGCCCCCCGCTGTCATTGCCGATACGAACACTACGACGATCGCCGCACCGAGGAACGTCGCGAATCGTCAGAGCAGACGAAATTCGAAGGCGAGCAGCGGCGTGAGCACAAAGACCGCCGCAAGCGGCAATCTCCATCGATCGATTAGACAATTAGATAAAAACTGTTCTCTCGGATACCGGGACCGGTAGACTACAGGCGTTGAATGAGCCCCACGCCATCGTGCTTTGGGCTGTTGACCTGAAGGCCCACGGGCCACATCTCCATTTCTTTTTCCGGATAAGGCTTGAGTAAAGGTGTGACACGCTCCGGATCATGCACCTCCGGGTTGAGCCATTGCTCATAATCTTTCGGTGAGATGATCACCGGCATGCGGTCATGGATTTGGCTGATAAGACTATTCGCGGCGGTGACGATAATCGTGCAGGACTCTACAGGCTCCATTCCTTCCGGTTCCCAGTGCTCCCACAGCCCGGCAAACGCGAACGGCCTGCCCTCTTTCATCCTTATGTAATACGGCTGTTTCTTCGGCTTTCCCGGCTTCCACTCGTAGAATCCATCGGCCGCGATCAGGCAGCGCCGGTGTCGAAACGCGGTGCGGTACGAAGGCTTCACCGCCACCGTCTCCGCGCGCGCGTTAATGGTGCGATAACCGATCTTCTTGTCCTCCGCCCACGCGGGGATCAGCCCCCAGTGCAATAGCGTGAGCTCCCTGCCCCCCGGCATCTCACGGCACGCCAATACGTCATACGTTGGTGCGATGTTAAACCTTGGCTCGACAAACAAATTGCTCGCCTTGGCCTTGAACAACTCGGCATAGACTTCGATGGGTTTACTGCTGGTATATCGTCCACACATGGACGAAGAATATCACCATGCCGCTGGAGCAGATCACTGCCCCATCGCACCTCGGGCAGCCTTCTTGGCTCGCTTCGCCGCGCGTTTTTCCAGCATACTCTTGGCCGGTTGCTTCTTGGCCTGTTTCTTACGGTCCATGCCCTTGCTCATTGATAACTCCTTGATGGTTGGGATCGCGATATTGCGCGCAAAACGGGCGAATCACCAGCGACGGGTAATACAGACTCATCGCGCCCCCGAATGGTGTTATCGTAATCCCGTCTCAAGAGGGGGTAAGCCATGATCCAGCACGAACTGCGGCGTGATACCGGGATTCTCATCGTCACCCCCCAGGGGCCGCTGGAAAAATCGGATTTTGAAATGCTGGCCCGGGAAGTAGATCCGTACATCAAGGAAAATGGCGGACTGAACGGCCTCATGATCCACGCCAAATCATTTCCCGGCTGGCACGACTTCGCGGCCATGGTCACCCATTTCAATTTCGTCAAAAACCATCACCAGCGCATCGCCAAGGTCGCCGCCGTCACCGACAGCGGCTTTCTCGCGATCCTGCCTTCCATCGCCAAACATTTTGTACACGCTGACGTCTGCCACTTCGATTACGGCGACAAGGAAAAGGCACTAAAGTGGCTCAGCTCGACAAGCTGAACATCATATCCTTCGGCGTGACTGAATAATTGGCTCTGACCTCATTTTATCGTTCGCACATACGTCCAGTGTAGGAACCATCCCAATGTCAATCAGTGATTTTCCGGACAATAAATATCTGATCGATGCACGTGAGCTCGGCGAGCGACGGGGAGCGGTTACCCTGATCGACCTGCGCCCGGCAGAGGATTTCGCGCTGGGCCACATCAAAGGCAGCAAACATCTCGACCTCTACGGCATCAGCCTGAACGACTCCTCGGAAGCCCCGCTGAATTCCTTCCTGGGAATATTTCGAACGCTGTTCGGGATCCGGGGCGTATCCCGGGATAGGCCAGTCGTGATCTACGATCACGATACCGGCGAGCGGGCGGCGCGCGCGGTCTGGCTCCTCGCGGTTTTGGGTCACCCGGACGTCAGGATTCTGGACGGCGGAACGCAGGCGTGGACCGCCTCGGGCCAGCGGCTCGTCCGCCTGACGGCACCACCGCCGCCGGTCGACCCGACAAAAGCGCCCCCGACGCGTCCCCTGCACAAAGGAACGCTAAATCTCGAATTCCTGGCAACCCGGTTCGATGTCCACCGCGCCATCGAGGATGAACACACGGTCATCGTCGATGTCAGGCGCGAGTCCGAGTATCGGGGCACGGAAAAGCGCGCCCGGCGCGTCGGAACCATTCCGGGCGCGGTGCACATTTTCTGGCGCAATCACCTCGACGATCAAGGTGCGTTCCGGTCGGCGGAAGAAATCCGCAATCTCTACGTTTCAAAAGGTGTCACGCCGGACAAGACCATCATCCCTTTCTGTCATGGCGGCTACCGCTCGGCCAACACCTTCCTCGCCCTCAAGTCCCTTGGATATCCGCGCGTGCGAAACTATGTGGCATCCTGGGGAGAATGGGGAAATAGAGAGGACTCGAAGATCATCGTCCCGGACCCAAACGGGTAGCGGTCCGCGATGGATCGCTAATGGCGGGTGGGTCCGCCTTCGCCCGTGGTGCGGAAACCGCTCTTAGCAGTTCATCGCGGGCAACGTCTGCTCAATAATCCCTCGGCGATGAACTCCTCGCCGACAAATAAGCCCCCAAAACAATAAGCCCTCCCCCTACCCACTCCCTCACAGATACCACTTCATCAGTTAATAACTGCTGCGACACCGCCCCCGCGACCAATTCAATCAGCGCCAGGACGGCCGAGCGGTGCACCGGCATGTGCGTCACGCCATATTGCACCAGTAACGTCATCACCAAGATGCCGAGAACGCCGAGCGCCACCGCGCCACCGAAGATGGAAAGCGACGCCTGCGGCACGGGAATAGCGAAAAACGCGATCATGCCCAGCGCCAGAATCGTAACGCCGGCCCACACGGATAAAACTTTGGCTTCAATGGAAATATCATGTAGCTTGCGCGTGACGACAATCGATACCGCGAAGGCAAATCCAGAAGTGAGCGCCATCCAATCGGCCTTGCCCTGCGGCCACGGCGCGCCGAGGACGGGATTCCACAACATCAGCAAGGCACCTGCCATGGCGATGATGAGGCTTGCCAATGCCATACGCGTGATGTGTTCACGCAGAAACACCCAGCCCATGAGCGTGGCCCACAGCGGCGACAAATAAAACAGCAGCAGCACGCGCAGGATATTGCCTTCCAGCACCGCCTCGACGAAGGCCAGGTTGGTCCAGCCGGCGGAAATCATCAGCAGAGCGAGGTAAACAGGGCGGCGGGTGAATTCCGGGAATGCTTTGAAGGTATACGGCAGGCTCACCACCAGCGCCGCGAAGTACATAATAAGCGT
>DATCZH010000106.1:0-11928 GCA_036526015.1 Sulfuricaulis sp. | reverse complement strand
CATGACCGTGATCTTGGATTTGGCGCATTCCTCAGCGGCGGTGTCGCCGTAGTGCCACCGGCCGGTCGCGTCCTTACATTTCTTGATGGTCGGGGTGTCAGCCGCTTGGGCCGCCATACCGGTCATCATGATGCCCAGGATGAACAGGGGGGTGAGTTTTTGTAGCAGCATGGATGGGTGACTCCTTAACTATCTCCTCTTCAAGATAGGTGTTGTTTCACGAGTGTGTCAACCGGGTTCGCCGTACGGCAGGCTCTCCCCGAAGGACGGCCCCCGGTACCGGATCCGCGGTTAGCCGGTCATCCGTGCCATAATCCGTGGACATGACCCCCGGGAAACTCGATCGACTGGTGTACCGGTGAACGGGATCGAGCAGCTGATTTTACTGCTGGTGTCGCTGGTAGCGAATGTGTTTTCGGCGTTCGCCGGCGGTGGGGCGGGATTGCTGCAATTCCCCGCATTGATATTCTTGGGCCTGCCGTTCGGCGTGGCACTTGCCACCCACAAAGTTGCGAGCGTGGCGCTGGGCGTGGGGGCGACACTACGTCACCTGCGTGAAAAATCGCTCGAATGGAAATTCTCGTTGTTCATTCTGGCCAGCGGTCTGCCCGGCGTGATCCTTGGCGCCACCTTTATCCTCGACGTACCAGACCGGTTCGCCCGCATCGCGCTCGGTATCCTGACCATGGGTCTTGGACTTTACTCATTCTTCAACCGGCAACTGGGAATGACGCACGCACCCATCCACCGTACCCGGCATGGTTATGTTTTGGGCGGATTGGGGTTATTCGTGGTGGGCGTACTGAACGGTTCACTCACCTCGGGTACGGGGCTCTTCTGCACGATGTGGCTGGTGCGCTGGTTCGGACTCGATTACCGACGCGCGGTGGCTTACACACTGGTACTGGTGGGGCTGTTCTGGAACGGGACCGGCGCCGTGACCCTGGGTCTGCTGGGCGATATCAAATGGTCGTGGTTGCCGGCCCTGTTGGTCGGTTCGCTCCTGGGTGGCTACCTCGGCGCCCATCTCTCCATTATAAAAGGTAATCTCTGGATAAAACGGGTGTTCGAGATCATTACCCTGCTGGTGGGTCTCAAACTCATATTCTGACCTCGCAAGGTGTTTAGGCCCTGCTAGTATTTTGATAGATCCCGGATTCGGGCCACCCAGCAGCACACCGGAACGTCGCCTTGAAAATTGAAGAAATACTGAAGGCTATGGGCCGCAAGCAGCGACGCCGCACCCTCGATCATGTTGAGGATTTCACCAGCATGCTCGGGCCGGAGTCGGTGTACACGGGCGTGTTCCAGGGGAAGGACAATCATATTATCTACGGAAAGGTGCAGGGAGATTGCGACATCGAAGGCATTCTTGTTTTGGGCGAAGGCAGCCGTTGGAAGGGCAACATCCGTGCCAGCAGCGTAGTCATCGCCGGGCGCGTCGACGGTGACATCCAGGCCATCAACAAACTGGAGCTGGCCCGCACTGCCTACGTGCGCGGCAAGATCACGAGCCCAGTGGTAGCCATTGCCCGTGGTGCGGTGCACGAGGGCAATATCCGCATGGCCAAGCAAACCCAGATTACTCGTTTCGTTGATCGTCGCGAAGCAGAGGTGAAGAATAATGACCGGGATTGATCCTCAGCGGTTTCCAGATTCAAGATGTTGTTGAATGGCCACGAGCCAGTGTTCGAGTTTTTCTCCCAATTGTTGTTCCAGCCTGTCTTCACGGTCGCGCCGTGTGCGAGTGGCATAATCCAGATCGAGAAACGGCAGCAGCCAGTATATTTTCTCCATCACGATATTTTTTATTGTGGGCGGTAATGCCTCACTGAGCATGTCTTCTGTCGGGTCAAATTGCTCAGTCTGTGTCAGCCATGTACCGCGGCCTTCCGGCCGGGTTTCCACGCGAATCTGGAAAGGCACGGGCGTGTCGGAGATCGTGGAAATCAGCTGGTTCGGCGAGAACTCACACACGCGGGTTCGGTATTCGGCGATGCGGTTATCCATCTTCAGCCGGAAATGGCACACACTGCCTTGGCGCAAGGATTCGCCCCCCTCAATTTCCACCTGAAGGGGTTGGGCATGCGGCGAGAGGGCGCTGCGCGCCGCTGGATTGGCCATCAATGCAAACACGCGCTCGACGGGCGCTTTGATAAAGACATTTCGTGAAACGGTGATCATCCTGATTCCCCCGTTTCAGACAGCGGTCAGGTGTTCAAGTGCCGTAGGCGTGGCGGTAGGCAATAATCGCGTCAAGATAGCGGCGCACGCCGTCCTTGGCCTCCAGGTAATTCAGCAGCGTTTCCAACTTGACAATGCTGATCACGCGCAAATCGAGGGTGCTCTCCACTTCCTGGACGGCGGACGCCGCCCCCTCGCCACGCTCCTGCCGGTCGAGAGCGATTGCCACGCCGACTGGCGTGGCGCCGGCGGTCTTGATCATCTGTACCGACTCTCGGACTGAAGTGCCGGCCGAGATAACATCGTCCACGATGAGGACTTTTCCCTGCAGGGGGTGACCGATGATGTTGCCGCCCTCGCCGTATTTCTTCACTTCCTTGCGGTTGAAGGCGTACGGCACGTCGCGGGCGGTGATGGCCATGGCCATGGCGCAGGCCAGCGGCACGCCCTTGTAGGCCGGGCCGTAGAGCATGTCGAAGGCGATGCCGCTGTCGGCGATGGCTTCCGCGTAATAGCTCCCCAGCCGCGCCAGCTTGCGGCCGGTGTTGAACAGGCCGCTGTTGAAAAAGTAGGGACTGCGGCGCCCCGATTTAAGTGTGAATTCCCCGAAGCGCAATGCCTGGCACTCGATGGCAAAATCCAGGAACTCGCGCTGGTAGTCCTTCATGGCGCGGATTGTAATCGCCGCCCCGGGCGGCGGAAAGTCGGGTATCATCCGGCGCCATGCGCGTCATCACGTTCAACGTCAACGGCATCCGTTCCGCGGCCAAAAATGGGCTGTTCGAATGGCTGCCGCGCCAGCGGGCGGACGTGG
The DNA here is from genome assembly GCA_036526015.1 of Sulfuricaulis sp. Lineage (GTDB taxonomy): Bacteria > Pseudomonadota > Gammaproteobacteria > Acidiferrobacterales > Sulfurifustaceae > Sulfuricaulis. The sequence goes on along the minus strand of DATCZH010000106.1, from coordinate 8,930 downwards.
TGTGCCTGCAGGAGGTCAAGGCGCAGGAGTCCGACCTGACCGAGGAAATGCGCGCGCCCGACAAGTTTCATGGTTTTTTCAGCTGCGCCGAGAAGAAGGGCTATGCCGGCGTGGCGCTGTATTCGCGGCGCGAACCGGACCGGGTGCATGCGGGTTTCGGCTCGAAGGAGCACGACGACGAGGGACGTTACCTGCAGGCCGATTTCGGCAAGCTCAGCATCGTTTCGGTCTACCTGCCCTCGGGTTCGGCCGGGCCGCACCGGCAGGAGTCCAAGTACCGCTTCATGGATCATTTCTACCCGGTGCTCGAGAAGCTGCCGGGGAACGGGCGCGAATATATCCTCTGCGGCGACTGGAACATCGCGCACAAGGAGATCGACCTGAAGAACTGGAGATCGAACCAGAAGAATTCCGGTTTCCTGCCTGAAGAGCGCGCCTGGCTCACGAAAGTGTTCGACGAGCTCGGCTGGGTGGACGTGTTCCGCACCCTGAACGACCGGCCCGAGCAGTACACCTGGTGGTCCAACCGCGGCCAGGCCTACGCCAAGAACGTGGGCTGGCGTATCGACTACCAGATCGCCACGCCCGGGATTGCGCGCAAGGCGACGCGCGAGAAGATATATAAGGATAAGAAATTTTCAGACCACGCACCGTTGATCATGGATTACGATCTCCCGCTCTGATGGCCGCGATGACCCGCCTGCGACAATTGCTGGTATGGATGGGGCCGCTGCGGCAGATGCTGGTCGTGGGCTCGCTGCTGCTGGCGGTGCTGCGCCCGGCGCCCGGCACCCCGCCGGTCTATGCCGGGTGGGAAATGATGCCGACGCTGGTGTTCCCGGCGCTGCTGCCGCTGTTCTTCATGGTGCTGCTGCTGGACGCGATCATGGGCGGGGTGTGGCTGGCGAGTTTCCCTGCCGAGCGCGCGCGTTACCGGGCCATGATCGGCGTCAGCCTGGCAACGGCGCTGTTGCTGTTGCTGCGGTGGTGGCCCTATTTCAGCGCGCTCGCGCGCTGAGTCGCGGTCATTTCCCGGAACCCTCGACCAGCCCGTCGAGTCCGCCCTCCATGTGCAATTCGGTCAGCTCGGTGAAGCCGCCGATGCATTGGTCGTCGATCACGATCTGGGGCACGGTGCGCGCTCCGTGGGTCACGCGCGCGAACTCGGCCAGCCGGGCGCGGTCGGTGTCGATGCGGATTTCCTCGTAGGGCACGTTCCGTTTCTGGAGCAGCGCTTTGGCCTTCTGGCAGAAGGGGCAGGCGCCGGTGCTGTAGACTTTGACTCTGGCCATGACAGGTCTTCAGGATTTCCGGGAGCGCGCCGCAGCCGTGGCGGCCGTGGCGAGCGCGACGACGATACTGAATAAGATGGCGCCGAACAAGCTGACCCAGCCCGGAATGTCCGCTGGGGCGAACAGCGCCGTCAGCGGCGCCAGCAGGTCGAAGTCGCCCGTGGCCCGCTGGTGCCTGAAGGCGTCGAGCAGCGCCACCGACAGCGCCGCCAAGGCGAAACCGATGGTACCGCCGGCCACGGCGCGCCGCAGCAGGCCGGCGCGGGTGATGACGCGCGGCTCGATTTCGGCCAGCTGCTGGATCTCGGGCTCGCGGCTCCCAAGCGGCGCAAAGCGCTGCAGCATGAGCATGCCCGGGATACCGATGGCAATGGTGAACAGGAAGAATTCGCGCCAGCCGATGGCGTCGACCATGACGCCGGTGACCGGGCCCGCGAGGATGCGCGGCAGCGCGAACAGGCTCGAGAACAGCGCGTACTGTGTGGCGGAAAACTGTTTCATGGTCATGCGCAGGAGCAGCACACTGAAGGCCCCGGTGCCCATGCCGGTGGTGAGACTCTCAAAGCCCATGGCGGCGTACATCAACGGCCGGTTGACACCGATCTCGGCGATGAGCACGTAACCGAAGTTGGAGGCTATCTGGAGAATGCCGAATACCCATAACGCATGGCCGAGGCCCATGGCCGTGGTTAGTACGCCGCCGAGGAAAGTGCCGACGAGTGTGGTGATCAGGCCAATCGTGGCGGTGGCGATGCCGACATCGAAATCGTTATAACCGATCTGGACCAGGAATGGCCGCACGAGCGCGCCACCGAGGTTGTCGGCGAGCTTGTAAAGCACGACGAACGCCAGCAGTTCGAGCGCACGGCGCTTGGCGAGAAATCCCACGAACGGTTCCCACACCGCCTCGCACAGCGATGGCGGCGTGCCCAGCTGGTCGGCGGCGGAGCGTGGCGCGAACCAGGTGACCGCCATCATCGGCAGGTACAGCAGAGCGATGAGCGTGAACATGAGCGGCCACGACCAAAGTCCCGCGAGCGTGATGGTCAGCCCGCCGGCGACGAACATGGCGGCGCGGTAGATGGCGATGCGCGCGCCCACGGCCACGCCTTGTTCGTGCGGCTCCAGCACCTCCACCGCGTAGGCGTCGATAGCGATGTCCTGGCTGGACGAGGCGAAGGCGATGGCGAGCGTGAGGCTCCCGACCACCCAGAGCGTTTCCGTTCGCAGCTCCACGCCGCCGAGCAGCAGCATGCCGATCAGCAGGGCGATCTGCCACAGCAGGGTCCAGCCGAGCTTCTGCCCGAGCCGCCGGCCGGGCAGGGCGTAGCGGTCCATCAACGGTGACCACAGGAACTTGAAGCTCCACGGCGCCTGCGCCAGCGTGAACAGGCCGATGATGCGGATGTCCACCCCCTCACGTGCCAGCCAGGTAGGAATCGCGATCCATACCAGTCCCAAAGGAAGGCCAGAGGAAAAAGAGAGCAGGCTTACCGCCGCCGTGCGTGGACTACGCAATGCCAGCCACACGGCGCGCCAGGAAGATAGCCGGTTGCTCATGGCATTTTTCTCATGCAAGTGAGCGGAGATGGCTGACTGTCGGGGTGAGAAGGCAGAAAAAATTCGTGGTGGGGGGGGTGTGAGAAAAGTGCCTGGCCCTCAAATTGTATAGTCCCATCCATAAGCGACCGGGCCCATCTTACACCGCTTTGTTAGATTCTTGTTCCGCCGATGTCGACACCACTTCATCCCGTCACCGCTGTTTGCCGTTTGACGCCGGGATGATGTGTTCTCGATTAGTTCTCCGTGAATCGTCCCAAAAGCAGAGGGCTAGTAATTCGTGATGGACCTGCCCCCGCAATGGTCATTTGTTGCCTGACCCAGATCGAGAACGGGCGGGAATACTGCCTGACATCTAAGATAAGCTATTGATTAATGGAATAATAAAGGGTGGCCTCGCGCTTGTGGTTTGTCCTCAGGATTAACCTCTTTTTGCGTTCGAGGAGTGGGGGCTAATGATGCAGAGATTCGCCCGTTTTGTTTACGTGATAGCCGTCGGCGGAATCTGTGGGCGGGCCCTCTTTGCGGGAACACCTGAACTGGCCAGCCTTTCGGCTGGAGGTGCGAGGAGACCATTGCCGGAAAAGAGACCTAGGTGGTGCCGTACGGTGAAATAGGGGGCATGCCGCTGGACTTCTGGGATTACGGTTAAATGGCATTCGCCAAGAATACCCTGATCCCCGGGCATCCTCTTCTCATCGATCAGACGTTGTCAGCCTCTGCTTTCGCGGCGTCGACCCCCCCCAGCGCCGCACAGTAGTTTCCTCGGTGGAAAAATGAAGGACGGACAAGTCGTCTCTTCCGTCCTTGTTATTCACTTGCTAGAACCACCCCGACTCAAGGATCCACTGGCAACGGCTGGTTAATCTTGCGTAGCATGTTACGGATGACGAGTTGCTGGTTTTCCAGGTTCTGACGGCTGGATTCCAGGTCGGCAATCCGTTCAGTCAGATTCTCGGAATTTTCATGGACTTTTTTCAGATTTTCGAGGCGTTGTTCCATAAGGAGCTTGTGTTCGCGGACTTGGGACAAAATGGGCGCCATGATGGCCTTGCTCCAAGTACGGGCCGCGACGCCGCCTTCGCTGAAAATGTCGCGTGCGCGCGCGACCAACGTGACAAAGAATTTCTGAACCACGAAGTGCTGTTCTGTGAAAACCATCATTGGACTGTTGCGAAAGGCCTCGGCCTCCTCGTACAGTTTTTGCAACTGGCTGCGATAGGGTAGCAGGGAAAAATTGACCGGTTTGATCTTGGCGAGTCCATGCTCGCTGTGGAATTTTCCGTAAATCGCCTGGACTAGTCTGCGCACCTGTTGGCTTTGTTTGTTGGCTTTTTCCATGGCATCGAGCGCGCCATCGAACAATGACTTCATGGCATCGCGTAATCCCGTCGTGGTCCAGGATTCGGACATGCCGCGTCGCGTGGTATTGGCCATATCGTCAAACACTTCGATGCTGAGGTAATCCTGGAGCAATTTTACTTGGTCGGAAAGCACGGCGCGGGTGTTCTGGAAACTGGTGAGCGTTTGATCATAGGCTTGTTTCTCATCGCGCAGACGAGTTACCAGATCCTGGATAGCATCACGGTTCTCCCCTCCCAGCGCCCGGAGTTCTTCGATCTGGCCGGTAACGGCCGTAAGCCTCGCCTCAATCATGGCGCTGGTGGTTTCGACCATGGAACCAATATCGTGGATCACCCGCTCGCGCAGTAATTCCCGTCTCGCCGGAATGATCTCGTCAGCCAATTTAGCTTCCAACGCTGGCAGTCCGCTGCGCTCAATCAAGGCATGATCTGTTTTGATCTTGCCAAGCAATCCCTTGCGCGCGGAAACCGCGAGTACCTGGTTCTTGCTGATGCCGAGTATGCGCGCTGTCTCCTGCGTTTGGCGTGCGATCGCGGCGGTGAAGACGGTATCGTTGCTAATCTCGTCCCACAGATAATCAATCTTGTTCAATGCCACCAAGCGGCCTTCCCCCCGACCGCCGCGGTTTGGGCAAACATGATGATTCCATACCTCGAGATCGGTTTGGGTGACGCCAGCGTCGGCGGCAAGCACGAATAGCACCGCCTGTGCGCTCGGCAGCATGCTCAAAGTCAATTCCGGTTCGGTGCCAAGCGAATTGAGTCCGGGGGTGTCGAGCACCACCAGTCCCTGCTTCAGCAGGGGATGAGGGAAATTGATGATCGCGTGCCGCCAGACGGGAACCTCGACGCTGCCATCACTGTTTCGCATGTGCGCGGTGGCATCGACATCGGGATGGTAGAGACCGAGTTCTTCAGCCTGTTGCCGTCTCACCGGTTTGGTCTTGATGGTTTGCAGGAATGTCTCTGCCATTTTCTTGGGCGAATCCAAATCCAGCGGCAGTACCATCCACGCGGAGGGAGAACGCTTGTACTCGGAAATGCTGGTGGCCGTCTGGCGTGTTTCGATCGGGAGCAGTTTCAGGCAAGGTGATTCGTTTTCATCGAATCGCAGTTCTGTGGGACACATGGTGGTGCGTCCGGCCTCCGAGGGCAGGAGGCGTTGCCGATAATCGGCGAAGAAGATGGCGTTAATCAGTTCGGTTTTGCCCCGGGAGAATTCTGCCACCAGGGCGATGGTGAGCTTGTCGGAGCGAAGTGAATCGATGAGTTCGTAGAGCTGCAGATCCTCCTCGCCGCTGGCGAGGCCGTGACTTTCGACCCAGGTTTGGTATTCATTGATAATTTCAATTAATTCGTCGCGCCAATGCTTATAGTCCCCGAGCCGCCGGCTGAATTCATTGACCGCCAGCCGGGGCCGGTCTTTCAACTCTTGCGCGTTTATCATTATATTGAATCCCCCTTTAATACAGTCGGTTAGAATATAAACTTAAATAAAAACCATATCTAGCCCCCCGCCACGACTGAACCGGTCGGGGGATGGGCAGGAGGGGAGGATGGTTAGATGCCTCAGTCGAGGTTTTCGGGCAGCTTTATTGGGGAGCGGATGCGCAACTGCTTGCGCCGGGAGTTAGCGCCCTGCTCCAGGATCACGCAGTTTTTAGGAACGCCGAAAAGCTCAGCCAGGTAGGCGATGAGATGATTATTCGCCTGGCCATCGACGGGCGGGGAGGTGAGCCGGACTTTGAGGCTATCGCCCATCACCCCGACCAAGGCATCCTTGCTGGCGCGAGGCTGGACCCGAATCTGGAGTATGAGGTCCCCCGTCGGTCTCGGCGGAGCCAGCCCACGGTTATCGCAGCAGATGGGCGAGGGCGAGCTGCAACAGTTGCAACCCGACCAGCACGACGATCGGAGAGAGATCGAGACCCCCGACCGACGGAATCAGACGACGCGCCGGCCGCATCAGTGGTTCGGTGAGACTGACCAGCAGATCCCCCGCCGGGTTATGACGCATGCCATACGGCATGAACCAGCTGAGGATCACGCGCAGCAGGATGGCGTAGAAATAGACATTGATCGCGAGTCGCACCAGGCTGACCACGGCCGCCAGCAATAGCGGCACAAGTTCGGGCGTGCGGCCAATAAGCCAAGAGAGGAGAAATAATTCTAGACACTTGAGAGCGAGCAGCAAAACCAGCGAGGCGATGTCGATGCCAAAGGACCCCGGTATGACGCGCCGCAACGGCGCGAGCAACGGGTTGGTGAGCGCCACCAAGAACTGGGAGATGGGATTGTAAAAATCGGCACGGGAGAGCTGGAACAGAAAACGCAGCAATACCGCCAGGATATACAGCCCGAAGACGACTTCGACAATGAGGATGCTTGCTTCCGTGAAAAACGAGCTCATGCCTTTTTCCCGAACAAATCGGCGATTTCCCGCGAACGATTGACAGCGGCTTTTATGGCCTTGCTGAACAGGCGACGGATATCACCGTTTTCGAGAACCTTCACAGCCTGTTCTGTCGTACCACCGGGGGAAGTCACGCGCTGACGCAGTTGCGATGGCTCTTCATGGCTTTCGAGGGCCATCTTGGCTGCGCCATAAGCCGTCTCTAGCGTGAGCAGGCGCGCCTGTTTCGCATCCAGCCCGGATTCAATCGATGCCTGTTCGAGTGCCTCCATGATGAGAAAGAAGTACGCCGGCCCACTGCCAGACAGCGCGGTAACCACGTCCATCAGGGATTCATCGTTAAGCCAGACCGTCACGCCCACGGCGCGCAGGATGGATTCCGCTTGATTGCGCATGGCTTCGTTTACACGCTCATTCGCGTATAGCCCCGAGGCACCGCTTCCGATCAGTGCCGCGGTATTGGGCATGGATCGCACGAGAGCGAACTCCCCTCCCAACCAGCGGTCGAGGTCCGCTAGGCGCACCCCTGCGACGATAGAGATAACCAGGGGTTTTTTCTTCTGTGCTGCAGCGGCCAGTTTCGTGGCCACTTCGGCCAGGACTTGGGGCTTGACCGCCAGTACCAGGATTTCGGCGCGCGTGACAACATCCTGGTTATCGGCAAAGGTTTTGACGCCCAAGACGGATTCGATCGCTTGTCGCTGTGATGGATCGGGATCGGAGAGGATGATCTGTTTTGTGCCCCAGCCGTTTTTCAGCAGGCCCGAGACCAGGCTGCGGGCCATGTTCCCGGCACCGATGAATCCGATCAGGGGAGGTGCACCGTGCGTAGAGGTGGAAACCATGGCTGCCGAAGTTTAAAACGCCCATGGCGGGAACGGAAGCGAAAACCCGCGCCGGGACCCGCTGAAAGCCGCAGATTTTCGCCGATTTCACCAATAGGCGGTACCGGCCTCCATTGCGGCCCGGCCCGGAATGGACTAGAAATTATGGCAGGGATTAATAACGCCTCAACCTTCCACGGCCCACGGAGAAACTGATGGATATTGCCGAGCTGCTGGCGTTTGCCTTCAAACAGAACGCCTCGGACTTGCATTTGTCGGCCGGTCTGCCGCCGTTAATACGCGTGGACGGCGACATCAAGCGTATCAACGTGGATCCCCTGGACGACCGCACCGTCCACAACATGATCTACGATATCATGTCGGACAAGCAGCAGAAGGACTTCGAGGAATTTCTCGAAACCGATTTCTCGTTCGAGCTGCCCAACATCGCACGCTTTCGCGTCAATGCCTTTAATCAGAATCGCGGCCCGGCCGCGGTGTTCCGTACCATTCCCTCCAAGGTCTTGACGCTGGAGCAGCTCAATTGCCCGCCGGTGTTCAAGCAGATTGCCGACCAGCCGCGCGGGATCGTGCTCGTTACCGGTCCGACCGGTTCGGGCAAGTCCACGACCTTAGCGGCCATGGTCAATCATATTAATGAAACGGAGCATGGCCACATCCTCACGATCGAGGACCCGATCGAATTCGTGCATACCAGTAAAAACTGTCTCATCAACCAGCGCGAAATCGGCAAGGACAGTCTCGGATTCAACAATGCCTTGCGCTCGGCCCTGCGCGAGGACCCGGACGTGATTCTGGTGGGCGAAATGCGCGACTTGGAAACCATCCGCCTGGCGCTGACCGGTGCCGAGACCGGACACTTGGTATTCGGAACCTTGCATACCAGTTCCGCCGCCAAGACCATCGACCGCATCATCGACGTGTTCCCGGCGGCGGAGAAGGACATGGTGCGTGCCATGCTTTCGGAGTCACTGCGTGCGGTCATCTCGCAGACGTTGCTTAAGAAAATCGGTGGTGGCCGCATCGCGGCACATGAGATCATGATTGGCACGCCGGCGATCCGCAACCTGATACGCGAAAACAAGGTCGCACAGATGTATTCGTCGATCCAGACCGGTCAGAACGTGGGCATGCAAACCCTTGATCAGAATCTCCAAGATCTGATTCGCACACGCCAAGTGCATGTAGACGATGCGCGTACGGTGGCGGCGAACAAAGACAGTTTCACGACTTCGGCGGCAACTGTTGCGGCGGGAACCAAAAAATGAATTTCATCGACCTCCTCAAACTCATGAAGCACAAGCATGCTTCCGACCTGTTCGTCACTGCCGGTGTGCCGCCCTCCATTAAGGTGGACGGCAAGCTCATGCCGGTCACGAAGCAGGCACTCACGCCGGAACAGTCACGCGCCTTCGCCTACGGCATCATGAACGAGGATCAGCGCCGCCAGTTCGAG
>DATCZH010000105.1:0-4771 GCA_036526015.1 Sulfuricaulis sp. | reverse complement strand
ATCACCACGGCGTGACGGTCCTCATTGCGACGCACGACCCGCATCTCATTGATCGCGCGCGTCAGCGGGTCATTGAACTGAATCACGGCGAGCTGGCACTCGACTCGGGGGGCAGGACGTGATCAGGAATTATTTTTTGCGGCACGCGCAGGTGTTCTTTTACACCCTCGGACAGCTTTCGCGCACACCGGTGGCCAGCTTTCTGACGGTCGCGGTGATCGGGATCACCCTGGCACTGCCGGCCGGACTGTACGTCGCGCTTGATAACGTGCAGCGGTTGGCGCGCGGCTGGGAGGACAACGGCCAGATATCGTTGTTCCTGAAACAGGATATAGCCGATGCCGACATCGAAAAACTCTCCGGGAAAATCCGGAAGCTCCCGGCAGTTTCCTGGGTGGATTACGTTTCGCGCCAGGCGGCGCTGGCCGAGTTCAAAAAACTTTCAGGTTTCGGCGACGCACTGGGTTCGCTCGACCGCAACCCCCTGCCACCGGTGCTCATCGTACACCCGGCCACTTCGCACACTCGCCCTGAGGCCCTGCAGTCACTTCTGAAGGATTTGCGCCGTTACAGCGAGGTGGAGCTGGCCCAGCTCGACCTTGAATGGGTACGCCGGCTGTATGCCATGCTCGATCTGGCCAAGCAGGGCGTACTGATCCTGACGGCAGGTCTGGCGGTGGCCGTGCTGCTCATTATCGGCAACACCATTCGTCTCGCTGTTCTGAACCGGCGTGATGAGATCGAGATCATCAAGTTGATCGGTGGGACCAATGCCTTTATCCGGCGCCCGTTTCTCTACTCCGGCGCCATCCAGGGGCTCCTCGGTGCCATAATGGCCTGGCTGCTGGTCGGAGTCGGCCTGTTGATCCTCTCCGGTCCGGTGCACCGCCTGGCAAGCCTTTATGGCAGTCTGTTCGTCGTCGAGAACATGGGCTTCCTAGCGACTTTAGTCTTGATTGTCACGGGGGGGCTATTGGGATGGCTCGGCTCCCGGTTGGCGGTCGGTCGACACTTGCGGGCCATTGAACCCCGTTAAATCCTAAGAAATACGCGATTTTTTACCCATTAACCCATCAATTCGAACTATCCCGCGGTTTGGCACTCTCATGGTTTGAGTGCTAAAATGCTTTTGTTGATAAGACAGTAACGGAATGCAGCAGGAGGTTTTCGAATCATGACCCAAGCATTGGCATTGCCAATCAATCTTTACCCGGAAAAAGGGCTATCGGCCTATTTGCGTGCCGTGAATTCCTTGCCAGTTCTCAGTGTCACCGAGGAGCGCAAGCTGGCCCGGCGCTACCACAAGCACAATGACTTGGAGGCGGCCCGGCAACTGGTGCTCTCGAACCTGCGCTACGTCGCGCGTATCGCGCGCGGCTTTTCCGGCTACGGCCTGCCACAGGCAGACCTGATTCAGGAAGGCAATATCGGCCTCATGAAGGCGGTCAAGCATTACGACCCGGCGCGCAAGGTGCGCTTGATGTCGTTCGCCGTCCACTGGATCAAGGCAGAAATTTACGATTACGTCTTGCGCAACTGGCGCATCGTCAAGGTCGCGACCACCAAGGCGCAGCGAAAGCTCTTCTTCAATCTGCGCAAGTCCCGCGAACGTCTCGGCTGGATGACGCGCGGCGAGGTTGATGCCTTGGCGGAGAATCTGGACGTATCACCGGAAACGGTGCTGGAAATGGAAGGCCGCATGAGCCACACTGATGTCGCCTTCGATAGCGATGTGGACATCGACGAAGACAGTGTTCGTCCTGCCCCCGCCGGTTATCTGCAAGACATGCGCTATAATCCTGAGGTGCTGGCGACGCAGTCCGACCAGGAGGATTCCCGCCAGACGCAATTGCTGGACGCGCTATCAACTCTGGATGCGCGCTCGCGCGACATCATTCAGCGTCGCTGGTTGGACGAAAAGAAACCTACGTTGCACGAGCTGGCCGCGGAATATGGCATTTCGGCCGAGCGCATTCGCCAGATCGAGTCAAAGGCGCTTACTGTCATGAAGGACGTGCTGAGAGCATAAATCTACATTGCTCCTCTGATAAAAGGGCTTCCTCGGAAGCCCTTTTTGTTTGACACGGTGGCGTCTGAAACAGGGGCTATTTCTCTTCTTCATCTTCCAGCCAGCACACCAGGTAATAAAGCCGGAATCCTTCGGATGATCGCGAGGGCCCGATCACACGAGCGGGATAAATATTTTTTTCGGGATCGGCGCCCTCGAGGGCGGCAGCTTCGGACGCCATGACGGTCACGCAATTTTCCGGAAAGCGGTCACGCGTGTGCCCCGGCGCGTAGATCAGCGCAAAGACTTCATTGACTACCTTGGTTTCCGAATCGAGACCGATTCGCGTCATCAACTCTCACCTGCCAGATCGCCAGTCGATTGATTATCTTCTCCTCCTTCCATGATCTCAACCTGGATTGTTTACCGGAATAGACTTGGCACGTAACATGCGCGAGAGTCCATGGCCCCCGCACGTCAATTTTTCGCCACCTGTCCCAAGGGCATTGAATCGCTGCTGGCCGATGAGCTGCGCCACCTCAGGGCGGAAATGGTCAAGGAAACTCGCGCCGGGGTGGCGTTTGAGGGTACCCTCGCCAACGGCTATCGCGCCTGCCTATGGTCGCGCTTGGCTAGTCGCATCCTCTTGCCACTGATAAGTTTTCCGGCCCCCACCCCGGAGGATTTATACGCAGGTATTCAATCGATTTCCTGGAAAGAGCATCTCGCCGCCGAGGGAACGCTGGCGGTGGATTTCACCACCGCGCAATCGGCCATTACCCACTCGCACTTTGGCGCCCTCAAGGTCAAAGACGCCATCGTCGATCAGCTGCGCGATGAATTCGGCGTGCGTCCATCGGTGGACACGGCCCAGCCCGATATTCGAGTTAACGTCTATCTGCTGCGCGACCAGGCCACGGTCAGCCTCGATCTTTCGGGCGAATCGCTGCACCGGCGCGGTTACCGCATGCAGACGGTACAGGCGCCGCTCAAGGAAAATCTTGCCGCCGCCATTCTGCTACGCGCCAACTGGCCCGCCATCGCCAAACAGGGAGGCATGCTGGTGGACCTCATGTGCGGCTCAGGCACATTGCCGATCGAAGCAGCACTGATCGCTGCCGACATCGCGCCCGGGCTGGCGCGCGAGTACTTCGGCTTTCTCCGCTGGAAGCAGCATGAGGCCACCGTATGGACGGAATTACTTGATGAGGCCCACCAGCGCCGTGAAACCGGGCTCACGCAGCTGCCACCGATTCACGGTTATGACCACAATCCGCTGGCAATCCGGGCCGCGCGCGAGAATATAAAACGCGCAGGGCTGGGCAATCTTATCCTCGCGCAACAACGTGAGCTCAACGCCTGTACCCCGGAAGCGGCCACGACCGGGCTGGTGGTGGCCAACCCCCCCTACGGTGAGCGTTTAGGCCCGAGTTCCGAATTACCGGCTCTGTATACAGAACTCGGCGTGCAGTTCAAAAAATGTTTTTCCGGCTGGCACGCGGCGGTATTCACGGGCAATCCTGACTTGGGCAAAGTCATGGGATTGCGCGCAAGCAAAATTCACACGCTCTATAACGGCGCCATCGAATGCAAGCTACTGCACTTCGAGATCACGCCGGAAAATGTCGTGGGCAAACGCACGCCAAAACCGTTCGAGATCCGCCCCGGCTCGAGCGCGGAAATGTTTGCCAACCGTCTGCGCAAGGACTGGCAACATTTCGGGCGCTGGGCGCGACGCCAGGGAATCTCGGCTTATCGCCTGTATGACGCCGACCTGCACGAATACAACCTCGCAATTGACGTGTACGAAAGTGACAAGAAATACGTTCACGTGCAGGAATACGAAGCGCCGGATACCATCAGCCCCGACAAGGCGCGCCAGCGCCTGCAACACGCGCTGGGTGTGATCCCGCTGGTGCTGGAAATCCCACGCGAACAGCTGTTCTTCAAGGTGCGCAAGCGCCAGAAAGGCGGCGCGCAATATGAAAAGCTCGGCGAGACCGGCGAGTTTCACGAAATCCGCGAGGGACCGTGCCGGTTGCTGGTGAACTTCACCGATTATCTCGACACGGGATTATTTCTCGATCATCGCGATACGCGCACGATGCTCGGCGGACTTGCCAAGGGCAAAACCTTTCTCAATCTTTTCGGCTATACCGGCACCGCCACGGTGCACGCGGCGCTGGGCGGGGCTGTGTCCACCACGACTGTGGACATGTCATACACCTATCTCGACTGGGCACAGCGGAATTTCGAGCTGAACAAACTACCGGGGAACAAACACGAGCTGATACAGGCCGATGTCCTGGTATGGTTGAAGGAGAACCGGCAGCGGCGCTATGGGCTGATTTTTCTCGACCCGCCTACTTTTTCACGCTCCAAGCGCATGGAGGACACGCTCGACGTACAGCGCGATCACGCGGCGCTCATTTCTGATACCGCTGCGATGCTAGCACCTGGCGGGATACTGATATTTTCAACAAATTTGCGCCGCTTCAAGATTGACCTCGAGGCCTTAGCCGGGCTCACGGTTGAGGACATCACGCGCAAAACAATACCAAAAGATTTCGAGCGTGATGTAAAAATACACCAGTGTTTCCGCATCACTGCGGCGGGCACCCCGAACTTGTGTGAATTAAGGCGACTGCCGAATGACTAGTTTATTTGTTTGAGAATTTTCTTCTGCTGGATTTGTCTGGCATTGAACTTCCACAACTTCGCGGTAATTCCCAGCGCCGGTGCGGGGCGACTGAAATAAAAGCC
>DATCZH010000104.1:0-5451 GCA_036526015.1 Sulfuricaulis sp. | reverse complement strand
ATCAGTGCCAGCACTATGCTGATCGTAATCGCCACGATCCAGTCGAACACCGGATTTCCGTAGTAAATTTGATTGAGAAAGTTCACGATACCTTACCGCTGGTTTCGTGCCATTGCTTCAGGAATTCCAGAAGTTCCTCCGGGGGTTGCAGCCAGAAATCTGCAGCCGTGGGGCGAAATTGCGGACGCACCAGCACGCCAATACCCCGGCCACGGATGGCATTGAATGCATCCTCGTCTGTCGCGTCGTCACCGAGGTACGCCGCGGCAGTTTCCGTGACCATTTCGGATAGGATAGATTCCACGACGAATCCCTTGTGACGGCCGGGGACACGTAATTCTATGCCGCCATCAAAATCGTGCCAGACCAGGTTTTTTTCCATTGCCTGTAAATTCCAGTTCTCGGAGACCAGAGTCCGAATCTCGCTGATATTTTCAGGCGAAAGCCCGCGCCAATGAATCGCGAGACTTCCGGGTTTCATTTCACAGCGACCACCCCGGGATTCCACTTCAGCGGTCCAGGTATCGGCTTCCACCAAATGGCGCAGGGCGGTTTCATCCATGGGGGCCACGGCATATTCACCGTCGGGTTTGAGTTGTTCCCAGCCGTGTGAACCCCAGATCTCCGGAAGCCGCTTCAAGCCGAGTAAAGGTTTGAGGTCGCGTGTCCAGCGCCCACTGACGATCACCAGTCGTGTATGACCGCTTTGCATGATGGTGTCGAGGATTTCGCGCACTCCGGGGTAAGGCATCGCCTCGTGCGTGTGGATGTGGAACGGGGCCAGCGTTCCGTCATAATCGAGCAGTAAGGCGCGTTCCGGCGCTGTCCGGAGATGCTGGAAAAAGTTTGTGAGGCTGGGTTGTTGGTGCAAGGCGCGCATGGAGGGTTTTAATATTGCTCGTCACTGCGAAAAAAAGATATACAGGCCATGGTCGAATTCGATATTTCCATGATGAATTATTGTCTACAACCCATTCCACGAAGAAAGCTTGGGACCGTCTGGCTGTATCTCGACGCGGGGCCGAGAAATACTGAAATAGAAACCATGACGGACTGTATGGCACGATACGGCATTGCCGGAATCTTTACTGTTACGACATCCGCCCTTGTCGCCTGGAGCCGTTGTGGCAGCGCGGTGAGGGCCGATGGAAGGAAAATCTGTAAACAATTTTACCTTTATTGACCCGCAGATTCCAGCATTCGCCCCGTTTTCGTCGCGGCTTACCGGTTATCAGCTTGCTGTGCAACTTTTTTATATTACAAGGAAGGATCATTCTGGAAAAACGCCACGGATTTACATCTGTTGGTATTATTTCTGATGGGATATGATGACCGCGCATCCGTCATCGGCGATCACATCAGCAGGAGGATAGTTATGGCCACAGCAAAGAAGGTCAGTTACTTCGCGATGCAGGTTCCTAACCGCGCCGGCGAGGCCGCCAGAACGCTCGCGGCACTGGCAAAATACGGGATCAATCTCTTGGCATTTACGGGTTTTCCCAACGGACATCGTTCCCAAATGGATTTCATTCCCGCCAACCCAGCTTCTTTCCTATCAGCGGCGCGGCGCCTCAAGCTCCGACTGCGATCCAAGAAAACGGGATTTCTGATTCGCG
The DNA here is from genome assembly GCA_036526015.1 of Sulfuricaulis sp. Taxonomy (GTDB): domain Bacteria; phylum Pseudomonadota; class Gammaproteobacteria; order Acidiferrobacterales; family Sulfurifustaceae; genus Sulfuricaulis. The sequence continues at coordinate 3,835 of DATCZH010000104.1, read as the reverse complement.
GCAACGACAAGCGTGGTGCAATTGCCGCGGTACTGTCAAAGCTCGCCAACTCACGGATCAATGTAACAGCGGTCGATGCCGTGTGCGCCGGCGGCGGCCGCTTCGGCGCGATCCTCTGGGTCAAGCAGAAGGACGTGAGTCGCGCGGCGCGGGCGCTCAACGCCAGCTAGTCTCGGGATGGAAATAAGAAGTGATTGGCGCGTCGGCGCGCTGGTGGTTCTGTTGTTGCTGACTTCACCCACCGCCGCGATCGTCAATACCGAAGACACCCGGGTGAAAGAACCGGAAGCCGGCTTCAGTGGGCAATTCTCTCTCGCGGTCGCCGGACAGTCGGGGAACACCGAAAAATCCTCCACCAGCCTTGGTGGTCGATTGCAGTGGCACTACCGACCCGTAACAGATTTCATCGTTTTTAATCATGATTCCGGCAAGACCGGAGGTGTCCGTGATACCAACCGCAGTTTCGTGCACGCGCGTCATATTCACGAACTGACACCGAAACTGGCCTGGGAGACCTTCGGGCAGGCGGAGAAAAATGAATTCACCCGGCTTTCTTTCCGCGGCTTGTTGGGAGGCGGCGTCCGCCGGGAGGCGTTCAGATCCGATGATGGCAAATTGGTGCTCACCGCCGGGTTGGGAGGTTATATTTCGCGCGAGGAGCTAGACCCCTTGGCCGGTACCACGGATGCCGGTGTGGATACACTGGTGCGCGGTAACTTCTATTTCGTGGTGAAGTACCAACTGAATGAAACCGTGCGCCTCGCCAGCACGACTTACTATCAGCCTGCCACCAGTGATTTCCGGGATTATCGCGCGCTGGAACAGGCCACGCTGCACGTGAACCTGACCCGGCGCCTGGATCTCAAAATCTCCTTGGACGTGGCACACGACAACCGCCCGCCGCAGTTAATCGAAAAAACCGACACCACCTATCGCACCGGTATCGAATTCCAGTTCTGAGGGTATGCTTAATTCAGGAACATTTATAGAATGACGCCCACCCGGTGGCCGTTAGACACCGGCAGGATTTGATTCCACCTCTGGAGAATGGCATGTCCAAAAAGCTGAATCGCTACAGCTCGCGCATCACCGAGCCCAAATCCCAGGGAGCCTCGCAGGCCATGCTGTATGGCGCTGGTCTGAAACGCGAGGACATGGCTAAAGCTCAGGTCGGCATTGTTGCCAATTGGTTTGAAGGCAACACCTGCAACATGCACCTGAACGACCTGGCTGCGCATGTGAAAGAAGGGGTGCAGGCGGCGGGACTGGTTGGTATGCGCTTCACTACCATCGGTGTTTCCGACGGTATTTCCATGGGCACGGAGGGCATGTCGTATTCTCTGCAGTCGCGCGAAATAATCGCCGATTCAATTGAAACCGTCATGAGCGCGCAGTGGTATGACGGGCTTATCACGCTGCCCGGCTGTGACAAAAACATGCCCGGTTGCCTGATTGGCATGGGTCGCTTGAACCGCCCGGCGATCATGGTATACGGCGGCACCATCAAGCCGGGTCACAGCAAAAAAGGGGACCCTATTGATATCATTTCGGCTTTTCAGAGCTATGGAGAATTTATTGCCGAGAAAATCGACGAGTCCATGCGCGAGGACATCGTTGAACATGCCTGCCCCGGCGCCGGAGCCTGCGGCGGCATGTATACCGCGAATACCATGGCAAGCGCCATCGAGGCGCTCGGCATGTCTCTGCCGTATAGCTCGTCGACCCCGGCGATCGACCCCGGCAAACGTGAGGAGTGCTTACGCGCTGGCGCTGCCATGCGCGAGCTGCTCGAAAATGACATCAAGCCACGCGATATCTTGACGCGCGCTGCCTTCGAGAATGCCATGGTCATGGTCATGGCGCTCGGCGGGTCGACCAACGCCGTGTTACACCTCATCGCCATGGCGCGTGCAGTGGACGTGAAACTCACGATTGACGATTTTCAGAAGGTCTCGGACCGCGTGCCGTTTCTCGCGGACTTGAAGCCGAGCGGCAAATACGTCATGGAGGATTTACACAACGTCGGAGGAACGCCGGCGGTAATGAAATATTTGCTGGAGAAGAAACTGCTCGACGGCGGATGCCTCACGGTCACGGGCAAGAGCATCGAGGAAAATCTCACAAAGCTTCCCGGCTTAAAGGCCGGACAGAGCGTATTCATGCCGCTGGAAAAGCCCATCAAACCGAGCGGCCATATCCAGATCCTCAAGGGCAATCTCGCGCCGGGCGGGGCCGTGGCAAAAATTACCGGCAAGGAAGGAATGCGTTTCTCGGGGCCGGCGCGCGTGTACGATTGCGAAGAAGACATGCTGAAGGGTCTTGAACGCGCAGAGATCAAAAAAGGGGACGTGGTGGTGATTCGTTACGAAGGTCCCAAAGGTGGCCCCGGGATGCCCGAAATGCTGACGCCTTCTTCAGCCATCATGGGCGCGGGTCTGGGCAAAGACGTGGCACTCATGACCGACGGACGTTTCTCCGGCGGCTCGCACGGCTTCATTATTGGCCATGTCGTGCCAGAAGCGCAGGAAGGCGGGCCGATCGCGCTGATTCGCGACGGTGATGTAATCACGATCGATGCCGAGAAGAATGACATCAGCGTGGCGGTGAGCGATGCCGAAATGAAAAAGCGCGAGGTCGCGTGGAAAATGCCGCCTTACAAGGCTACACGCGGCACACTCTACAAGTTCATCAAGAACGTCAAGAATGCCTCCGAAGGTTGCGTCACGGATGAATGATGTAATGAGGTAAGGTTGCGCTGGATGCCCGGAATATTCGTCTGCCTCGCGGGGCCTCTCATTTTTTCTGCTGGACCTTCCATGGCCGAATCGCTGACGGTACACCGCGATTTCCCTTATGTGTTCAAGGTGACCGAATCCACCAAGTGAGGTCGCCAGTCGTACGACCTGTACCTGCCCCCCCATGGGAAATAACAAACCACATTGCCTCTGTATCTTGCCACAGTTTTCGTGGTACCGAGGTGCGCGCTGGTCATGTGTGGGCGCGTAATGGTGTGCGAAGCGGCGGGCTTGCGATTGCGCTGAAAAACTATTCTGCCGCGGTATTTCGGCGTTTCATGTTCGAGCAGGACAAATCGGCCGCCTAGATGGGCCTGCGCCCATGCGCCGTGATAGGCCCGGTCGCCCGCCGGTGGTATGACTTGGTGATGGCGGAGCGGGCCAACGGGGGAAACCTCTTACCACCCATGACACCCTCTAACCGGGGTTTGCAGGACTACAAATGCATCCAGAAAAGGCTCGTCTCTCCTGTATACTCCTGTATATATGAGGCTTGCCGGCTTTTTGGCATGGATTCTGCTAATTATTTAATATCTCAAACGGCGGTCAAGGGCCACTGTCAGAACCCGACCGGTCGAGGGTACCATGGCAAATGTCTACACAAACGGTAAAACGGGATACAAGGGCATAGACCGGCGGAAAATCAACCGCCGCACTGTGGCGGAACGTCGCAAGGATATTCGCTGGGAACCAAAAAATCCTAACCGGCGTCTGAATGTCGGTCGTCGTGCCGCTGATCTGCTGGGCGTGAACAGCACCAAACGTTAAACCGCTTCGGCCGTTTCTTCTGGCGCGTTTGATCTCGCCAGCGTCCCCATTATTTCTTCAGATGTGTGAAACCAGACGCGCCTCGGGTATGGCGGTGCGCAGTGCCTCGGAGATCTGGAATCGCACGCCGGTGACCGGTTTGACGCTCACCCACAGTAGGCTCAATTTCAAGTTTAGCTCAGCATAAACTACCACATGATCGAAACGGGCAAACACGGCCTGGATGTCGTTAATCGTGGCTTGGATGAGATGTTGCGGTTTCTTGACCAGTC
>DATCZH010000103.1:0-4676 GCA_036526015.1 Sulfuricaulis sp. | reverse complement strand
CTAATCGCCGGAATGCGCAGCTACTCGGAGCTTTCATGCCCGCCCAGTTTCTCCTTGAGCTTGTCGCCCAGGGAAGAAGTGGCCGAGCCACCTTTGCGCGCATATTCCTGCACCGCCTCGTTTTCTTCTTCCATGTCTTTGGCTCGGATGGAAAGGGAGATTTTACGGTTCTTGCGGTCGATCGTGGTGATCTTGCCCTCCACGCTGTCGCCTTCCTTCAGAACAGAACGAGCGTCCTCGACCCGCTCGCGTGCAATATCCGCAGCGCGCAAGTAGGCCTCGACATCATCCGCCAGCTTGATGACGGCCCCCTTGGTTTCCACGCTCATCACCGTGCCTGTCACGATGGAACCCTTACCGTGGGCCGTGACAAAGTTCGCAAACGGATCGCCGTCCAATTGCTTCACGCCCAACGAAATGCGCTCACGCTCGGGGTCAACCGCTAGTATGACGGCCTCGATTTCATCGCCCTTTTTGAAATTGCGTACCGCTTCCTCGCCCGGCTGCGCCCACGACAGATCAGATAGATGAATCAACCCGTCAATGCCGCCTTCCAGACCGACGAAGATGCCGAAATCAGTGATGGATTTTATCTTGCCACTGACCTTGTCGTTCTTGTTGTGATTGGAAGCGAATTCTTCCCAGGGATTCGGCTGGCACTGCTTCATGCCGAGCGAAATACGGCGGCGTTCGGTGTCGATGTCGAGAATCATCACCTCGACTTCATCTCCCAGTTGCACCACCTTGGTCGGATGAATGTTCTTGTTGGTCCAGTCCATCTCGGAGACGTGCACCAGGCCTTCCACTCCCGGTTCGATCTCGACGAAAGCGCCGTAGTCGGTGATGTTGGTGACCTTGCCGAACAGGCGTGTGCCTTCCGGGTAGCGGCGCTGAATATCGACCCACGGGTCGTCACCGAGCTGCTTCAGGCCGAGCGAGACGCGGTTGCGTTCGCGGTCGTAGCGCAGCACCTTGGCCTCGATCTCGTCGCCGATTTTCAGCACTTCGCTTGGATGCTTGACGCGCTTCCACGCGAGATCCGTGATGTGCAGCAACCCATCGATGCCACCGAGATCGATGAACGCGCCATAATCGGTGAGGTTCTTGACCACGCCCTTGATGATCTGACCTTCTTCCAGGCCTGAGAGCAGTGCCTCGCGTTCGGCAGAGATTTCTTTTTCGACCACGGCACGGCGAGAAACGACCACATTGTTGCGTTTGCGGTCGATTTTGATTACCTTGAATTCGAGTTCCTTGCCTTCGAGATAGCTGGGGTCGCGCACCGGACGGACGTCGACCAATGAGCTGGGGAGAAAGGCGCGGATGGTGTTCATGGCAACGGTGTAACCGCCTTTGACCTTGCCGGTCATGACACCGGTGACGATAGACTGATCCTCGAAGGCTTTCTCCAGGTCTTCCCACGCCTTGGCACGGCAGGCCTTCTCACGCGACAAGCGGGTTTCACCGGAGCCGTCCTCGAGCATCTCGATCACGACCTCGACCTGGTCGCCGACCTTGACGGTGACTTCGCCGCGTCCGTCCTGGAATTCCGCTACCGGGATTACGGCCTCGGACTTGAGGCCGGCGTAGACAACGACAATATTTTCATCCACGTGCACGACTTCGCCGGTGATCAGCTCACCCGATTGCAGGTGGATTTTATTCAGACTTTCTTCAAATAATTGCGCAAAAGATTCAGGCATAAAGTTAGTTAATTTCCTGCCGCCGGCCGCGCAACAAATCGGCTTCAACGACTTAATGACTCGGGTAGGTTAATAATATAGATCCTGCGAATCCCTTCCGTTCCCTGGAAAGGCAGAATTACCCCGACCGTTGCCGCTCCCGCAGCAGGCCATGTACACGCTCAACCACCCCGGAAATGTCGAGCTGAGAGGTATCCAGAATGCACGCATCATCTGCCGGCTTGAGCGGTGACACCGCCCGCCCCGCATCGCGCGCATCGCGCTCACGGATCTCGTCCAAAAGCCGCGGAAGGTTAACATCGAAACCCTTTCCTATCAACTGTTTATATCGCCTTTGCGCGCGGACCTCGGGACTGGCCGTGAGATAGACCTTAAGTATCGCGTCTGGAAACACCGTGGATCCCATGTCCCGGCCATCTGCCACCAGGCCGGGAGGCTGACGAAACGAGTGCTGTTTCTGCAACAGCGCCCGTCGCACTTCGGGGAGGGCCGCCACGATTGAGGCCAACCTGCCGCTTTCCTCCGTGCGAAGCTGGTCACCGATATCCCGGCCATTCAGGATGACGGCCGCCGCCTTACCGTCGGGTTGGGGAATAAAACGAATTTCCATGGTCGTGGCAAGGTGCGCCAACGCGAGTGGCTCATCGAAGCTGATTTTCTCACGTTTCGCGACCACTCCCAGCGCCCGGTACAGAGCACCGCTGTCGAGAAAATGCCATCCGAACCGCTGTGCCAGGATCTGTCCCACCGTGCCCTTACCGGATCCGCCAGGACCGTCGATCGCCAGCACCGGTGCCTTGCTCTCCGCTGTCATCAACCGCCTCGCACTTCGATTGAAAGTCCCGCACTTTGCGCAAGGCGAGCAAACCCCGGGAAGGAGGTATCCACGTTCTTGCAATCGCGCACCGTGACCGGACCAGCAGCAACGAGACCCGCCATGGCGAAAGACATGGCGATGCGGTGGTCGCCGTGGCAGTCGATTGTGCCGCCTTGCAGCTGTCCACCTTTAATAATGATGCCATCCGGTGTTTCGCGAGCATTGATTCCGAGTTGTTTCAATCCTTGCGCCATGACCGCAATACGATCTGACTCCTTCACGCGCAATTCTTGCGCCCCGGTCAGCACGGTTTCGCCGGCGGCCGCGGCCGCCACGATGAAGATCGCGGGGAATTCGTCAATTGCCAGCGGTACCTGGTCTTCCGGAATCCGGATGCCGCGGAGCCTCGCCGCGCGCACGCGAATATCCGCCACCGGCTCACCACCCAATTCGCGTGAATTCAGCAATTCAAAATTCGCGCCCATGAGTCTTAGGATATTAAGTACGCCAGTGCGCGTGGGGTTGATTCCCACATGCTCCAACACCAGATCCGAGCCCGGCGCGATACAGGCACCCACGAGGAAAAACGTCGCCGACGAAAGATCCGCCGGGACATCGATGCGGCAAGCCTTGAGCCGGCCGCCGCCTTGCAGGCAAATGCGCGCGCCTTGTGCCTGCACGTCATATCCAAAACTCCGCAACATTCGCTCGGTGTGATCGCGCGTGGGCGCGGGTTCGGTGACCGAAGTTTCGCCTTCAGCATAGAGCCCGGCCAGCAGCAAGGAAGACTTTACCTGCGCACTGGCGACCGGCATCTGATACGCGATACCGCGCAATCTCTGACCGCCCTTGATCCGCAGGGGTGGCCGACCGCCTTCCGCCGTCTGAATCACCGCACCCATGTGGCCGAGCGGCTCAGCCACGCGTTTCATCGGTCGGTGACTCAACGAGGCATCGCCGATGAGCTCCGAATCGAACGCCTGCCCCGCGAGGACACCGGCCATGAGGCGCATGGCGGTGCCAGAATTGCCCATGTCGAGCGCTTGTTGAGGGGGCTTCAGGCCTCGAAGACCGGCACCGTGAATGACAAGACTCCCCTGGTCGGGGCCTTCGGCGCGCACGCCCATGGCACGAAACGCGCCAAGCGTTGCCAGCACGTCTTCGCCCTCGAGTAATCCGGTAATGTGTGTTTCGCCCTCTGCCAGCGAACCCAGCATGACCGCGCGATGCGAAATAGATTTATCACCTGCTACACGAAGACGGCCGGCAAGTTTCCCGCTCGGTTCTACGTGAAAATCGATTGCCTCGCTCACCGTTTATGTATTCTTGTTGAGCTTGGTGCGCGCATGCTTGGCGCGCGTGAAGGTGTCACAGAGCCATTTGCCGTCGCCCTTCTCGATCGCCTTGATGAGCGCGCCAAGATCGTCATGATACCGGCGCAACGCCACCACCAGTGCATCACGGTTAGCAAGGCAGATGTCGCGCCACATGACAGGGTCACTCGCCGCGATGCGTGTAATGTCGCTGAACCCACCCGCGGAATTTTCAAGGATCAGGCGGTGATCATCATGCCGCACCACCATGTCCACCAGGCAGTAGGCCAACATGTGCGGCAGGTGACTGCTCACCGCCAGGAGACGGTCGTGGTCGGTGGCCGTGAGTGTTGCCACCTCAGCACCCGTCGCCTCCCACATGGCGCGCACGCGCGCCTGAGCGTCAGCGTCGGTGTCGGGTTCGGGGGTTAGGATCACACGACGGCGTTGAAACAGGTCTGGCAGCGATGCCGATACACCCGATTGTTCAGTGCCGGCGAGCGGATGACCTGGGACGAAATGGGCGAAGCGCGGTCCGAGCGCGTTGCGCGCCGCCGAGATGACACTGCCCTTGACGCTACCGACATCGGTCACCACCGCATCATCCGGCAGCACCGGACCAAGTGTGTCAAGAATCTCGGGCATGTTCCCCACCGGCACAGCAAGTACGATCATGTCCGCGGCGCGCACGGCGTCCGGAAGCGACACTTCGGCGCGGTCGATCACGCCGAGTTCCACCGCCTGCTGCAAACTGCCGACACTGCGGCCGTATCCGATTACTTCGCGCACGTAGCCGTTGAAACGCAGTGCACGTGCCAGCGAACCGCCGATTAAACCTATACC
>DATCZH010000102.1:0-14111 GCA_036526015.1 Sulfuricaulis sp. | reverse complement strand
ATGGGTGAGCGGGCCGATCACGGGTTTTTCAGCTTCCACGGCATCAGGTGCCGCCTGAGTGGGTTTTCTCTCTTCTTCTTCCTCGTCCTCGATGAGATCGATCTCGTAGCTTGGAACATCGGCCTCGGCCTCGTATTCATCGATCCGCAGGCGGCGGATATGATAGTGCGGCGTTTCCATGTCCGGCATCGCGATGACCATGATCGGGGTGCCGATGCGCGACTCGATCGCGCCGATCTCCATGCGTTTTTCGTTAAGCAGAAAAGTCGCGGTGTCGATTGGTAAATGGACATGCACGGCCGCGGTGTTTTCCTTCATGGCCTCTTCCTGGATCATGCGCAGGATGGAGAGAGCGGAGGATTGGACGCTGCGAATATGTCCGGTCCCCCGGCAGCGAGGGCAGATCAGGCTGGAAGACTCTCCAAGCGAAGGGCGCAGACGTTGGCGAGACATCTCCAGCAGGCCGAAGCGGGAAATCCGCCCCACTTGGGTGCGGGCGCGATCCATCTTGAGCGATTCGAACAGACGGTTTTCCACTTCGCGCCGGCTGCGCTCGGGCGTCATGTCGATGAAATCGATGACGATCAGGCCGCCAAGGTCACGCAGCCGCAGTTGACGGGCGATCTCCTCTGCCGCTTCCAGATTAGTATTCAACGCGGTCTCCTCGATGTCCGCTCCTTTGGTCGCGCGCGAGGAGTTGACATCGATGGTGACCAGCGCCTCGGTCTTGTCGAACACGACCGCGCCGCCCGATTCCAGGCGCACTTCGCGTGAGAATGCCGATTCGATCTGGTGTTCAATCTGGAAACGCGAGAACAGCGGAGTTTCGTCCTTGTACAGCTTGAGTTTGTCCAGGAATTGCGGCGCCACCTGCTGCATGAATTTCGACATGCGTTCATGGATTTCCGGATTATCCACCATGATGTCGCCGATGTCGGACTTGAGATAGTCGCGGGTCGCGCGCACCACCAGATTGCTTTCCTGATAGATCAGGAAGGGCGCAGCACGGTCCTGCGCGGCCTTGGAGATGGCCTCCCACAAATGGATCAGGTAGTCGAGATCCCACTGCAGCTCCTCGGCCGACCGGCCGATGCCGGCGGTGCGGGCGATGACCGAGTAGTCGTCCGGAAGCTTGAGCTGTCCCATGGCCTCGCGCAACTCGGCGCGTTCCTCGCCCTCGATGCGGCGGGAAATGCCGCCACCCTTGGGGTTGTTTGGCATCAGCACCAGGTAACGTCCGGCGAGGCTGATAAAGGTGGTCAGTGCCGCCCCCTTGGTGCCGCGCTCTTCCTTGTCCACCTGGACGATCAGCTCCTGGTCTTCCCGGATCACATCTTTGATGCGCACCTGGCTCATGGGGGTGCGTTCGTTGTAACCCTGGAAATAAAGACGGGAGATTTCTTTGAGGGGCAGAAAACCCTGCCGCTCGGAACCGTAGTCCACGAAAGCGGCCTCCAGGCTGGGTTCTACACGGGTAATCTTGCCCTTGTAGATATTCCCCTTTTTCTGCTGATAGGTGGAGGATTCGATGTCGAGATCAAGCAATTTCTGGCCGTCGACCACAGCCAAGCGCAACTCCTCGGGATGAGTTGCGTTGAAAAGAATACGCTTCATTGTTGTTAATGTCCCCGACGCCCGGTTTGGCGCGCAATTCCGCCCGCGCTGTTGTTTCAGCGCGACATGGTGGAACCTCGTCCTGCCGACAGGGTGCAGAGGCCGCCTGATGTGATTCGGTGGCCTTCTACCTTTGGTCCCGCGCCAAATAAACATTGCGCGGTTTTGCAATTCAGACTTTGAATTACGCCGTGAACAGGTTTTTCCTGTCCCACGCGTCGTCTGCCTGTACTGATCTCGGCAGGTACTCGCTCAATCTGGAGCGTCTAATCCATACGCCTCTACAGGAATTAGGGGAGAGGCGTGTTACCCATTTTGGGTTCAATCCGCTATTTTATAAGGTGTAAGCACCGGAACGTGTGGGCCGGTGGGCAACGGTGCGGAAAGACCCGCGCTGGCTTAAGCTCGCGCAAAAAAATCCGTTGCGTTTCGAGTACTTGCGTTAAATTCATAGAATTAACTGAAAGTACACATCTGCACTATAGCAAACGAAATGGGCAATCAGCAATCTGTTATTATTTCGATGGAATGAAAAAGGCCGTAGACCCTACTCCTCCTGCTGTTCGCTACCTCAAAATTGACGAAAACCGCGCAGGTCAGCGTCTGGACAATTTCCTGATCGCCACCCTCAAAGGTGTTCCCAAGAGCCGTATTTACCGGATCCTGCGCAAGGGGGAGGTGCGTATCAACAAGGGCCGGGCGCGCCCGGATTACCGGCTGGAAGCGGGGGATGTAGTGCGGATACCCCCCCTGCGACTAGCGCCTCCGCCGCTTAAGGCCGTGGAGGCTCCGGGTTTTGCTTGGTTGTTGCCACGCATTATCCATGAGGATGAAGATCTGATGGTCGTCAACAAACCGGCGGGCCTGGCCGTGCATGCTGGCAGCGGGGTCTCCGTAGGGCTGATCGAGGCCTTGCGCGGTTTGCGACCGCAAGCGCCGTTTCTGGAGCTGGCGCATCGCTTGGATCGCGACACTTCCGGCTGCCTGCTGTTGGCCAAAAGTCGACCGACATTAATACGGCTGCACCGGATGTTGCGTGACGGCCGGATCGAAAAGACTTATCTCGCCCTGGTGGCCGGCGCTTGGCGTGGCGGCGCGCGCGAAGTGCGGGCGTCGCTGGAAAAGAACCGCCCGCGTTCGGGGGAGCGAATGGTCGAGGTGTCCGAAGACGGCAGGGAAGCAGCCAGTATTTTCACGCCGCAACAACGCTACAGTTCGTGCTCGCTGATGGAAATCCGGCTGCTCACCGGTCGCACCCACCAAGCGCGCGTGCACGCCGCCCACGCGGGGCATCCCATCGCCGGAGACGATAAATACGGTGATCGCGATTTCAACCGGCACTTGCAACGGCTTGGGCTGAAGCGCATGTTTCTGCATGCTTGGCGGTTGCAGTTCTCGCATCCGCTGCACGATCGTAAAATGAATGTTGAAGCCCCGCTTCCTGCCGAACTCACTGCCTTGCTCGAACGCCTCGCGCATGAAACCGCGGCATGACCTGATCGTATTTGATTGGGACGGCACCCTCATGGATTCCGTCGCCAAAATCGTGCGCTGTTTCACTGCGGCAGTGAATGATGTGGGTGCGCTGCCTCCCGGCGACGAGGCCACGCGACATGTCATCGGCCTTGGCCTCTCTGAGGCCGTCACGCAGTTGTTGCCCGAAGTGGACAATGCCACGCGTGCCCAGGTGGTGGAACGCTACCGACAGCATTTTCTGCATCTCGATCAAACGGAGATGCCTTTGTTTCCCGGTGTGCGCGAAGGGTTGGAAAGGCTTGTAGACAAAGGCTATTTACTCGCGGTGGCGACCGGTAAGGCGCGCCGCGGGCTGGATCGAGTCTTGCGCGATACCGGCATGGCACATCTTTTCCGTGTCACACGTTGTGCCGATGAGGCCTACTCCAAACCGCATCCACGGATGTTAGAGGATATTCTGGAGCATACTGGCATCAAGGCGGAGCGGGCATTGATGGTGGGGGACACCACATATGACTTGATGATGGCACGCCAGGCAAATCTGGACAGCCTGGCAGTGACATACGGCGTGCACGGTCGCGAACTTCTCCTGGAGCATGGTCCGCTGGCCTGTCTCGATTCGTTTAATGAGGTTTATGCATGGCTGAAGCAAGACAGCGATCAATCATCTGTCGCAGCCACGAATTGACTGAACGTGGACGTGGATTTCGTTTTGCGGTTCTCCGCTACGGCGAGGAGGCTCCCGCCTTCGTGATCCGTTTCAATGGCGTGGCGCACGGCTATCTCAATCGCTGTGCCCACCGCTTCCTGGAACTCGATTGGAACGAGGGAGATTTTTTTGACGCCTTCAATGAGCACTTGCTGTGCGCCACACACGGCGCGAGATACGTTCCGGCCACCGGCACTTGTGTCGGTGGTCCATGCGTAGGTGCAGGGCTGGTGAAGCTTCCGGTGACAGAGCAAAATGGCGAAGTTCTCCTTGAACCAGTGGATGATCTACACTTGGTAGGTTCAAAAAGCGTTTTATGAGGCCCAAATAATGACAGACGACAATCTTTCTCCCCCAACGGATTCCACCGCAAACGGCCGACCGGCGCACTGGGAACGTGATTTGCTTGAGCGGCTGGCGTTCGCCTCGCTGACGGAGCAGCGTCGGTCACGGCGATGGGGCATTTTCTTCAAGCTGTTCTTCGCTTTCTATCTGGTATTGATTTTGGTGATCGCCACGTCTGATAGCTTGACCAGCAAAGCGCTAACGTCGCGTCACACCGCGCTCATCGACATGCAGGGCGTTATCAGTGCCGACAGCCTCGCCAACGCTGACAACGTCATTTCTGGTTTGCGCGCCGCGTTTGAGAACAAAACAACTCAGGGCATTGTCCTGCGTGCCAACAGCCCCGGCGGGAGCCCGGTCCAAGCCGGCTATATCAACGATGAAATAAAACGCTTGCGCACGAAATATCCGAAGGTCCCGCTTTACGCCGTCATTGGTGATGTGTGCGCTTCGGGCTGCTACTACGTTGTCGCGGCCGCTGACAAAATCTACGCCGACAAGGCAAGTGTCGTCGGTTCCATCGGTGTGCTCATGAATGGTTTCGGCTTCGTGGACTCCATGAAGAAGCTCGGTGTGGAGCGACGCCTCATCACCGCTGGTGAGCATAAGGCTTTTCTCGATCCCTTCGGGCCCGTGAAGCCCGGGGAAGTGAAACATGCCCAGCAAATGCTCACTGAAATTCATAAGCAATTCATCGACACGGTACGCCAGGGGCGTGGTGAGGCACTGAAGGAAACCAAGGACATGTACTCGGGACTTTTCTGGACCGGGGAAGAGGCGATCAAGATGGGCTTGGTGGACAGTCTTGGTGGCACCAGTTATGTGGCACGCGAGGTGATCGGCGCGGAAGAAATCGTGGATTACACTTATCGCGAAAATGTCTTCGACCGATTTGCGCGGCGACTGGGTACGGCCATGGCACAAACACTTGGCACCGATATTCTTGGCCGCGCGCCGGTTCTGAAATAACCAAATTCCTGGTCTGTGTGTTGGCGGCGACTAATTAAATTATTTTAATCCCTTCGCTTTCGAGCATCCGCACCAAACGGATGAGCGGCAGTCCGATCAGGGTGTTGTGATCGTCGCCCTCGAATTTTTCCAGCAGAGCTATACCCAATCCTTCCGATTTGACGCTGCCAGTACAGGAGTAGGGTTGCTCCTGACGCAGGTAAGATTCGATCTGTTCCACATTCAGGCTGCGGAAGGTCACGTGGTACGGAATGACCTCGCATTGTACGTGCCGGGTATCGGCATTGACCAGCGCGAGCCCGGTGAAGAGCGTCACGGTTTTTCCCGATGCGGCGCGCAGTTGCTCCACGGCCTTGTCGTGGTTGTGAGGCTTGCCTACGATTTTTCCGTCATAGACCGCTACCTGGTCCGAACCGATCACCAGCGCCCCCGGGTTCTGGTAAGCAACTTTTTCCGCCTTCTCGACGGCCAGTCTTTCGACCACTTTTTCCGGTGCTTCGTCGGAATGAGGGGTTTCGTCTATCTCCGGAGCGATCACCTCAAAGGGAATTTTGAGCCGCTCCAGCAATTCGCGACGGTAAGGGGAGGAAGAGGCCAAAATTAATTTCATAGGACAATCGACTGCTAAGTCGTTGAGAAGTGATGTGCGGAAATGATCTTTAATCCGGTGAATCGCCGCCTTGAAGAATGAAAACCTTACTCAATCTCAACCAGGGCTTCGTCGGGATTTACGCTGTCACCCTTGGCGACATTTATCGCTTTGATCATACCGGCCACTGGGGCCGGCACTTCGTTTTCCATTTTCATGGCCTCGATTACCAGTACCGGATCGCCGGCCTTCACTTTGGCTCCGGCCTTGACCAGGATGTCCACGATGGTGCCGGGCATGGAGCTGGTGACATGGCCTTCCTTCGACGCCTTGGGCCGCTTCGATCCCTTGGATGCTCGGCGCGTGTCTACCATGCCGGCATCGGTCGGTATGGTTTCGGTGAGTGTTTCGATGAGTATTTGCTCCGGCACGCCGTCCACCGAGACGAAAAAGGGACGCTGTTCCTCGGTCTTGTGACCGGCGCCGGTGACGCGAATGTGATACGTCTCGCCATGCATCGTGACGTTGAAATCCGTTGGCGCGTAGGCCGGCAGGCCAGTCGTTACCGCGGATTTGGGTGGCTTCAGTTCTTCCGGGGTGAGGGTGCCGGCGGCGCGCTCTTCAAGAAACTTGCGCCCGATTTCGGGAAACATGGCAAAGGTCAGCACGTCTTCCTCGCTCTTGGCTAGTTCGCCGATCTCCTCCCGCAGGCGATGCAGCTCGGGCTTGAGCTTGTCCGCCGGGCGGCAGGTGATGACTTCCTCGCTGCCAATGGCCATGTTGCGCACGGCGTCGTTGATCTTGCCCGGCGCCCGGCCATAGCGCCCCTGGAGGTAGAGCTTCACTTCGTTGGTGATGCTTTTGTAACGATTGCCGGTGAGCACGTTGAGCACGGCCTGGGTGCCGACGATTTGGGAGGTCGGCGTCACCAGCGGCGGGAAGCCAAGATCCTCGCGTACACGTGGGATTTCCGCCAGCACTTCGTTCATGCGGTTGAGCGCACCCTGTTCCTTGAGCTGGTTCGACAGGTTCGAGATCATGCCCCCCGGCACTTGGCTCACCTGCACGCGCGTGTCGATTTCCGCGTATTCACTCTCAAACTGGTGGTACTTCTTGCGCACCTCGCGGAAGTAAAAACCGATCTCTTGGAGCGACTCGAGATTGAGCCCCGTGTCGTAAGGAGTTTCGCGCAGGGCGACCACCATGCTTTCAGTCGGAGAATGACTGGTTCCCCAGGAAAGCGAGGAGATCGCGGTGTCGATATGTCTTGCCCCGTGCTTGACGGCGAGATACATGCAGATGTTAGCCACGCCAACGGTCGTGTGCGAATGAAAGGCGAGCGGCACTTTCACGGCCTTGGACAGCGCCTGATAGATCTCTATGGTGCGCGCCGGCGTGATCAGGCCGGCCATGTCCTTGATGGCGATTGACTGGCAGCCCATTTTCTCCATTTCCCGTGCCATTTCGACAAAGTGTTCGGTGGTGTGCACCGGGCTGGTGGTATAGCAAATGGCGCCCTGCGCGTGTTTCCCGGCCTCGAGCACGGCCTCGACCGAAACCCTGAGGTTGCGCATGTCGTTCATGGCATCAAAAATGCGGAACACATCGACGCCGTTCTCTGCCGCTTTTTTCACGAAGGCCTTGACCACGTCGTCGGAGTAATGACGATAGCCAAGCAGATTCTGGCCGCGCAACAGCATCTGGATCGGTGTTTTGGGCAACGCTTTTTTTAGTTTACGCAACCGCTCCCAAGGATCTTCTTTCAGAAAGCGCAGACAGGCATCGAAGGTGGCACCACCCCAGGCTTCCAGCGACCAGTAACCAACCTTGTCGAGCTTATCGCAGATGGGCAGCATGTCCTCGGTGCGCATGCGCGTGGCCAGCAGCGATTGATGCGCATCACGCAACACCAGATCAGTCACCATCACTTTCTTTGACAACGAGGCCATGTTTCCCTTTATTCCTACAGTCCGTGATGCGCCACGACCGCGGCGCCGATGGCCGCCGCCAGATCGGCGGGGGGACGGCGGACCGAGTAGTTTAGCAGTTCCGGGTGATTTTCTATGAACCCAGTGTCGAACTTTCCGTTCCGAAACTCGGCCGTGCCGAGTATTTCCAGATAGAAAGGTTTGGTGGTCTTCACACCGTGCACGCCCATGTCAAACAGTGCGCGCCGCGCCCGGGCCAGGATCTGTTCCCAGGTAAGTGCCCACACTGTAAGCTTGGCGCACATGGAGTCGTAATGCGATGGAAATTCATAACCGGTGTAGATGGCGGCATCGGTGCGCACGCCCGGACCGCCCGGGGCGTAATAGCGCGTGATGCGTCCGAAGCTTGGAAGGAAATCGTTTTTCGGATCTTCGGCATTAATGCGGAACTGGATCGCATAGCCGCGCCGCTGGATGTCTTCCTGCCGGTAGGAGAGGGGTTGTCCTTCGGCAATGCGAATCTGTTCTTGGACGATATCCACGCCGGTGATCTGTTCCGTCACGGTATGTTCTACCTGCAGGCGGGTGTTCATTTCCATGAAGTAAAACTTTCCCTCTTGGTCAAACAGAAATTCCACGGTACCGGCGTTGTAGTAATTGACGCAGCGGGCTGCGCGCACGCCCAGCTCGCACACCGCCGCGCGCTGCTCCTCAGTGAGCTGGGGGGACGGGGCGATTTCGATCAGTTTCTGGTGACGCCGCTGGATCGAGCAGTCGCGCTCGAAAAGGTGGATGATGTTGTCGTGCTTGTCGCCAAGCACCTGCACCTCGATATGGCGCGGGTTGACGATGGCCTTTTCCAGAAAAACCTCGGCGCTCCCGAAGGCCTTGGTAGCCTCGGATACGACGCGCTCGAAGGCGCGTTTGAGCTCCTCTTCATCGTTGCAGCGGCGGATGCCACGTCCGCCGCCGCCCGAGGTAGCCTTGAGCATCACCGGGTAGCCGATGTGTTTGGCCAGATTCAGGGCGTCGGCGATATCCTTGAGATTGCCCTCACTGCCCGGGATCACCGGGACACCGGCGGCCTGCATGGCCGCGCGTGCGGCGGTTTTGTCGCCCATGCGGCGGATGGCGTCCACGGACGGACCGATGTAGATAATTCCCCGCCGGGCGCAGATTTCGGTCAGCTGGGGATTTTCCGAGAGAAAACCATAACCGGGATGCAGTGCGTCGCAGCCAGTGGCCACCGCCAAATTTACGATCCGGTGGGCATTGAGATAGCCGCCCACGGGGTCCGGTCCAACGTTATAGGCCTCGTCGGCTTTCTTGACGTGCAACGCGTGACGGTCGGCATCGGTATAGATGGCGACGGATTTAATGCCCATTTCGGCGCAGGCGCGTACTATGCGCACCGCGATTTCGCCGCGGTTGGCAACTAGTATTTTCTCGATCAAGCTGAAACTCCGCTGAGACATCGACCGCCGCCCCTTTTAGGGCGTTTCGTCTCGTTTTTTACGGAAAGGGGACCATAGTGTCAACAGGATTTGCTGTCTGACAACAAGTCCTAAAACCCTATTTTGACACTAGTTTGTAGCAAATATATGATGCGCGGCCTGTATCCGGCCGGCCGAGGGCAGAAATTGCCGGTTGCGGATGCTAATGTCCGATTCGGGGACAGTCCCGGGCTTTGAGAGGGGATTTATGTCGTCATCCTGGAAGGCGCTGCACGGACAGTTGCCGGAAAATATCGATCCGATACTGCTGGCAGAACGAGGCGCGCACCTGACGGGCACCCTCCCGTTGAAAAGCATGCCGCGGATGGCACAAGGGAGTCTTGCGGGGTCGGGAGATATTATCGTCGATCTCTCATTTAAGCGTTCGGAAGGCGAAAAGATTTTCCTGATGCATGGGACCTTGCACGTTCACCTGCGGGTGGCCTGCCAGCGGTGTTTGGAAGCGATGGATCTGGAACTGGAAGCTTCGCCCTCGGTGATTCTGTTGAAGGCGGGAGAACGATTGGCAGAGAGCGAAGGGGATGTCGATATCCTGGTAGTGGATAAGCCGCTTTCATTGAGCTCCTTGGTGGAGGATGAGTTGCTGCTGGCAATGCCGATGGTGCCAATGCATGATTTGGACCGGTGTCCGGCCAAGTCATACGTGGCGCGTGTCAGCGACATCGGTGAGAAAGAAAAAAATCCATTTGCCGTATTGGGCAAGATGAAGAAAACCAGATAGATAAGATTAGTTACTAAAACTTTAACGAGGACTTGTTATGGCCGTACAGAAAAGCCGAGTTTCCCCTTCACGCCGTGGGATGCGTCGTTCTCACGATGCCCTCAAGAAGTCGGCACTTTCCGTGGACAAGACGAGCGGTGAAACGCATCGCCGCCATCATGTCACCGCCGACGGATACTATCGCGGCCGCAAGGTGCTGGACACCAAATCGGAATAGTGCCGGTTTGATACTGAATCAATCAGGAACTTGAGAACGTGATCACGATTGCCCTCGACGCCATGGGGGGTGATCACGGTCTGAGTGTCACCGTGCCCGCAGCCTTCCAGACGCTGAAGCATCATTCGGCGGCAAAGCTTATTCTTGTCGGCCAGCAAGAGGCCATCGAAGCTGAGTTTCGGCGCCATCAGCAAACCATCGGCGAACGCCTTACCATTCACCACGCCTCTGAAATTGTCGGCATGGATGAACCGCCGGCACAGGCCTTGCGTACGAAAAAAGATTCTTCCATGCGCGTGGCTATCAATCTGGTAAAAGAAGGAATCGCTCAGGCCGCTGTCTCCGCCGGGAATACCGGCGCGCTGATGGCCACCGCGCGCTTCGTGCTCAAGACGCTTCCAGGTATCGACAGGCCGGCCATCATCACCGCGCTGCCGACCATGCACGATCATGTCCACGTGCTTGACCTGGGCGCCAATGTGGATTGCACGCCTGAACAGCTATTACAATTCGCTGTAATGGGTTCTATCCTGGTCAGTGCCGTCGAGGGCAAGCTCCGTCCGCGCGTGGGCTTGCTCAACATCGGTGAAGAAGATATCAAGGGCAATGAATCCGTCAAGAAAACCCATGAGCTCCTGCGCGCCAGTTCGCTGAACTATGCCGGTTTTGTTGAAGGTGACGAAATCTATACCGGTGACCTGGACGTTGTTGTCTGCGACGGTTTCGTCGGAAATGTCATGCTCAAGACCAGCGAGGGGTTGGCGCGGATGATCACGCATTACATCAAACAAGAATTCAAGCGAAACCTGTTGACCCGGTTATCCGCGCTCGTGTCCCTGCCGGTGTTGCAGGCATTCCGGAAACGCGTGGATCCACGCCGCTATAACGGTGCGACGCTGATCGGGCTCAACGGCACTGTAATTAAAAGCCACGGTGGGGCTGACGTGCTAGCCTTTGAACATGCCATTCTCGGAGCCTTGGCGGAAGTGAAAAACAACGTGCCAGAACGTATTGGTCAGGAGCTTGCGGCTATGACCGCCAAGAGTGTAGTGGCATGAGTCGTGAAGCCAGTACGGTCTATTCGCGCATCATCGGTACTGGCGGCTACCTGCCGGCCAAGGTGCTCACCAATCAAGACCTCGAACAAATGGTCGAGACCACGGACCAATGGATCGTCGAGCGGACCGGTATTCGCGAACGCCATATCGCCAGTGAAGACGAGACCACCGCTTTCATGGGGGAGCAGGCCGCGCGACGCGCGATCGAAGCAGCCGGTATCAGTGCTCGGGAAATAGACCTTATTGTTGTGGCGACCACAACCGCTGACCAAGTGTTTCCCAGCACGGCCTGCCTGATTCAGGAACGCCTCGGGATTCACGGCTGTGCAGCATTCGACGTGCAGGCGGTGTGTACCGGTTTTGTATATGCCTTGGGTGTGGCGGACAAATTCGTACGCACCGGATCGGCCAAGTGCGCGCTGGTGGTCGGCAGTGAAACTTTGTCGCGCATCATCGACTGGACCGATCGTACAACTTGCGTGTTGTTTGCCGACGGTGCCGGTGCCGTGATCCTGAGGGCGTCCGACAGACCGGGAATTATCTCCACGCATCTGCATGCCGATGGAAAATACAAGGACCTCTTGTGCGTACCAGCAGGCATCTCCAAAGGATATGACAAGGTCATGAATGGGACGGCCTACGTGAAAATGGAAGGCAACGAAGTCTTCAAAGTCGCAGTGAATACGCTTGGGCGCATCGTGGATGAGACGCTGGCGGCGAACCACATGAAAAAGACCGACATTCAGTGGCTCGTGCCACATCAGGCTAACCACCGCATCATCGCAGCGACGGCGAAAAAGCTCGGCATGTCCATGGATCACGTGGTCATGACGGTGGATCGCCACGGCAATACCTCGGCAGCTTCCATTCCGCTGGCATTCGATGAGGCGGTCCGTGACGGAAGAATCAAGCTTGATGATACTGTCATGATGGAAGCCTTCGGCGGTGGATTCACTTGGGGGTCTGTATTATTGAAATATTGAAACGCATTATTAATCGCGCAGGAATGATTTTCATGTGAAGCTATTCTGTTTTCTTTCTTACATCCATCGCGTCCAGGCGGTGAGAAAAATAATTTGGATTTACACATGACGATTGCATTTGTTTTTCCCGGACAAGGTTCCCAATCAGTGGGCATGATGAATGCCTTGGCAACGGATTTTCCCGTCGTTAGGGAAACTTTTGCCGAAGCCTCGCAGGCGATGGGCAAGGACCTGTGGCAGCTGGTGGTGCAGGGCCCGGAGGAAAAACTGAATCAAACTGAAATTACACAACCCATCATGCTAGCGGCGGGTGTCGCCACTTGGCGCGCATGGCTGGCTGCCAAGGGTCCGCGACCCGGTTGCATGGCCGGCCACAGCCTCGGCGAGTATTCCGCGCTGGTATGTGCCGGGTCGATTGATTTTACCGAGGCCATGAAATTGGTGGCAGACCGGGCGCGTTTCATGCAGCAGGCGGTGCCGGTTGGACAGGGTGGCATCGCCGCGATTCTGGGTCTGGAGGATGACGCGGTTCGCCAACTGTGCGAGCAGGCGTCGCAAGGGGAGATTCTGGATGCCGTGAATTTCAATACGCCCGGACAGGTCGTGATTGCCGGCACCGCCACGGCGGTGGCACGCGCCTTGGAACAGTCCAAGGCAGCTGGTGCCAAACGCGCTGTGCGGCTCCCGATGAGCGTGCCGGCACATAGTCGCCTGATGCACCCGGCGGCGCAGCAAATGGCCGAGCGACTGAAGCTAGCGGAAATCCGTTCTCCACAGGTACCCGTGATCCATAATATGCATGTGCAGACGGAATCCAATCCGGAAGCGATTAGAAATGCGCTCGTACGCCAGATAGAATCGCCGGTCCGCTGGGTCGAGACCATCCAGAAAATGGCTGCCGAGGGTGTCACACGAATAGTAGAATGCGGACCAGGTAAGATATTGACCGGTTTGAACAAACGTATCGTGAAGACGATTGAGACATTTCCGGTTTTCGATCCAATCACGTTGCGGGATACGATCATGAAGGTTTCGTCGGAATGAAGAAAGAAAAGGGAAGAGCATGGATTTAAAAGCACAGATCGCGCTGGTCACTGGCGCCAGTCGAGGAATCGGTCAGGCTATTGCGCTTGAACTGGGAAGGCAGGGTGCCCAGGTGTTCGGGTCGGCCACCTCCAAGGATGGGGCTGAAAAAATCAGCGGCGTGCTCAAAGAAAAAGGTGTAGCAGGAAAGGGCGTGGTGCTGGAGGTGAACAGCGTAGAATCGATCGCTGCCGCTTTAACCGAGATCGAAAAATCTGCCGGTGCGCCCACGATCCTGGTGAACAATGCCGGCATCACACGCGATAACCTGCTGTTGCGCATGTCCGAGGAGGAGTGGGATGCCATTCTTGATACGAACCTGAAGTCGGTCTACCGCATGAGCAAGGCCTGCCTGCGCGCCATGACCAAGGCGCGCGGCGGACGCATCATCAGCATCAGCTCGGTGGTCGGGGCGATCGGCAACGCCGGTCAGGTGAATTACGCCGCCTCCAAGGCCGGCCTGGTCGGATTCACCAGGGCGCTCGCGCGCGAAGTGGGCTCGCGGAATATAACGGTCAACGCGGTGGCGCCGGGTTTCATCGATACCGATATGACCCGGGCCCTTCCGGAGGCGCAGAAAGATGCGTTACTCAAGCAAATCCCGCTGGGCCGGTTGGGATTGGCCGAAGAAGTGGCCGCGGCCGTGGCATTCCTGGCTTCTCCGCAGGCCGGCTATATTACCGGTAGCACCCTGCATGTGAACGGCGGGATGTACATGAACTAATATCGGTATATGGCTGAAATAACCGAGTTAAATGATCGGCTGGACGGTTTTGCGCAAATGGTGTTAACTAGGCGCCCGCACGAGGGCCGTAACGTCAATTCTTGGAGGAATAATTACTCATGAGCAGTGTTGAAGAACGCGTCAAGAAGATTGTCGTGGAGCAGTTGGGCGTCAATGAGGG
>DATCZH010000101.1:0-11587 GCA_036526015.1 Sulfuricaulis sp. | reverse complement strand
TCCGAACGTGCCGAGCCTGTTGCCGCCCTATTCGGTCAACAGCGTTATCTCCTGCACCGACTGCCACAACAGCGACGACAGCCCCGCCGCCGGCGGCGCGGGCCCGAGCGGGCCGCACGGTTCGCGTAACGCCTTTTTGCTGGAGCGCAACTACACCGTCGCGGACAACACGCCCGAGTCGTCGTACGAATATGCCCTGTGCTACAAGTGTCATGATCGCAACATCCTGTTGAGCGATGCCAGCGGTTTTCCGCACGAGAAACACGTGGAGAATAAGAGGGCGCCGTGCGCGGCCTGCCACGACCCGCATGGGGTGAGCGCAACACAGGGCAACGACGTCAACAACAGCCACCTGATCAATTTCGATCTCAACATCGTGCAGCCGAATTCAGACGGCGAGCTGCGGTTCGAGGATCGGGGGACATTCCAGGGGAGCTGTTACCTCCGCTGTCACAATGAGCAGCATCGACCGGAAAGTTATCCGGAGTCACTAGCGCCACTGACGGCACCCGTGCCGCCGCCGGCCCCCGTGCCATGACATTCTCCCTCTTCGATGAATCGGAGGGATGGTGCAGGGAGTCTGAAACCAAGAAGTCCTGATTAGTCATTCCGTTTGCCCCGAGTTTGAAGCCGGCATTGACACATCACGCCAAAGCTCCCGGCTTCGCAACATCGTTTCCCGACGGTGATCCCAGGGTTCCAACCGCTCGCGTGCTGATTTTTTCCCCACGCAAAGCGATTCGCTTTTTGATTTATGTCAATGTTTGAATAATCAGGAGCTTGATACTTTGCTTTAATAAGATTTCAAAATTAACGTGTCGGAGTTGAATGCCAAAGCACATTGCTCGCCTGATTTTTCTTATCGGTATCCTCGGCGTCGCGATCATTGCCGCGAGGATTATCTTCGTCGATAAATCGTTCGGCCTCTACGGCCACTACCGCGGCGACGCGGTGGCCGAGATCGCTTCGGATACGCCGATATACCAAGGCGCGGCCTCTTGTCAGTCATGCCACGAAGAGCGACATAGCATGTGGCTCAAGGGCGCCCACAAGGTCGTAACCTGCGAGACCTGCCACGGTGCGTCCGCGAAGCATCCGACCACGAAGCCTGCGCCCGTGGACCCGCGCCCGCACGCCCGTATCGCCGCCGAGCGGCTGGATCATGTCAAGCTGCTGATCCCCCCCGACTCGGTGAAGCTTTGTACCCTGTGCCACGAGAAAATGCCGGGGCGGCCCGCGTTGCAACGGCAAATCGAGGTTAGTAGTCACACGGGGGGACAGCAATGCATCGTCTGTCATAACCCGCACTCGCCCAAGCTCGCCGCAGCCGGTGTTCCCAAGGCCGCCAAGCCAGGTGATGTGTCCGCAGGGCGAAAGAAATCCGCGGCCTGTGCCAGTTGTCACGGTGCCGAAGGGCTCAGTCCCAATCCCGCGTGGCCGAGCCTCGCCGGTCAGCAGCGCGGTTATCTGGACAGCGCATTGCAGGCCTACAAGGCCGGGAAGCGCCGCGATCCCATGATGACCAATCTGGCAAAGGATTTAAGCGAGGCGGATATGACTGAACTCGCCGCTTTTTACGCGGGACTGCGTTGCCAATCCGCGGGCACAAGTGCTGCCGCGTCGGTTGTATCCGCCGGCAAGGCGAAGGCAGCGGCGTGTGTCGCCTGCCATGGCGCCGAGGGCGTGAGCAGTAATCCCGCGTGGCCAAGCCTTGCCGGGCTGCAGGAGACTTATCTGGTCAACGCGCTCAAGGCCTATCAAACGGGTGCGCGCCAGGATCCCATGATGGCCGGACTGGTGAAGGGTTTGAATGATGCTGAAATCGGACAACTGGCGGCCTATTACGCCAGCTTGAAATGCAAATGAACCTTGTGAACGCGCTTCCCATAATCTCTGCCGCTGCTGAAGGAGCCGCCCCATGAAGTGGAAAATCAGCAAGCATCAGCCGGGCCGACGCCGTTTTATGCGGCTCCTCGGCAGGGCCATGGTTTTTGCCGGCGCTGCGCTTTTCTCCGTAGGACTCATGGGACGGCGGGGTCTGGCGGCCGCCATCCCCGCTTTGGCCGGGACCAACTACGACTGGACCAAGCACCGTTGGGGTTTCGGCGTGGATGCAACCCGCTGCATCGGGTGTTTGCGTTGCGTTGAGGCGTGCAAGACCGAAAACGGCGTAGTGCGGGACGCACACCACTTCCGCACCTGGGTGGAGCGCTATGTCTATCTCAAGGGCGAGAGGAAACCGCAGGTAGACAGCCAGTCGGATCCGGGAAACATTGCCGCGTCGGGTTCGGAAACAGAATTTCGTTTCGATAACCGTTATCAGGACGCGAAGGTCGAAAAGGCGTTCTTTGTGCCGAAGCTGTGCAACCAGTGTGAGCACCCGCCGTGCGTCCAGGTCTGCCCGGTGGGCGCCACCTTTCGTACGCCGGACGGCGTGGTGCTCATTGATCACGACTATTGCATTGGCTGCCAGTACTGTGTCCAGGCCTGCCCGTACGGCGTGCGGTTGTTCAACCATGCGCACGGGGTGACGGACAAGTGCACTTGGTGTTATCACCGCATCGTCAGGGGGCTGCAACCGGCATGCGTGGAGGTCTGTCCTACGAACGCGCGCCTCTTCGGCGATCAGAATGATCCCGAGAGCGTGATCAGCAAGTTCATCCGTGAGAACCGGACTCGGGTCCTGAAGCCCGAGATGGGCACTTCGCCTAATGTCTTTTACATCGGATTGGATAAGGAGGTGATGTGATGGAGGCCCTGGTTCACGCTGCTCCTTATACAGGCTTCGTTTATCCCAACGAGACCATCATCCCGTGGGGGATACTGATCGTCATTTACCCCTACATCACCGGTCTTGTCGCGGGCTCGTTTACGGTCGCCACGTTTTACCATGTGTTCGGCGTGCCGCGATTCAAGCCGGTCGCCCGCTTTGCTTTGCTGACCTCGCTGGCTTTCATGCTCATCGTGCCCCTGCCTTTGCTCCTGCATCTGGGGCATCCCGAGCGGGCCTTGAATGTAATCTTAACGCCACATCTGACATCGGCCTTTGCAGCCTTTGGATTTTTCGCGGCGTTCTATGTGATCCTGGTAATGCTCGAAATCTGGTTTGCCTTCCGCGAGGATATCATCGCCATGGCGCAGAACCGGAAAGGCCTGCTGAAGCGTTTCTACCGGGCGCTCACTCTAGGATCCGATGAAATCTCCGAAACGACTCGTGCCTATGACGCCAAATGGCTCAAGGCGCTCGCCATTACCGGCATTGCCGGTGCCCATGGGCTGCACGGCTACGTCGGGTTTGTGTTCGGTTCCCTGAAGTCGCGGGAGTGGTGGGGATCGGATCTGATGCCAGCCATCTTTCTGGTGTCAGCGATCATCTCGGGTATCTCCATTCTGATAGTTATATATGTGGTGACGTCCCGAATCCGCAAGACACTCATCGACAAAGATTGCATGAAGGGACTGGCCTACCTGCTGTGGGGTTTCCTGATATTTGCCGTGGTGCTGGAATTTCTCGAGTTCGCCAACATCGTCTACAAGGGCAGGGAAGGGATCGAGACCGTCATGGCGCTGATCGCGGGGCCGATATGGTTTGGCGTCTGGGTGCTCCAATTGGGAGGCTCCGTGGCGGCGTTTGTGATCCTGACGTACGTCATCTGGCGTGGCACGCAAGACAAACAGCTGATCATTGGCGTGACGGTCTCGGCGGTGATGGTGCTGGTCGCCGTATTTGCCATGCGCTGGAACGTGGTGATAGGCGGCCAAGAGCTCTCAAAGACCATGCAAGGCCTGTTGTCCTATACCCCGACCATCTTTGATCGCGAAGGTATCTCGGCTGTCGTGATCGTTTTCGCGCTCCCTTTCTTCGTGCTTTGGGGTCTGACGCGCCTGTTTCCGCCGTGGTTGTCGCACGGGCGCCAAACTTAGGGTCAAATCCCCTCCATTACGAGTTGACGGCTGCAAGCTTGATTGAAATCAAGGACTGCCAAGCGTATCCCCGGCAATTTGACAGGTTGGAGTGGAAGCGCAGCCTTGACGGTTGATGTGGATCATACCTCCGTTTCCCGCATTCTCCATAAAATATACCCACATTGAAGGTTGCAAAATCGCGCTATCGTGGAAGATAGCCGCGATACCCGTTCGATGATGATATAACGAAAAGAGATGATCATGAGAAAGGCCACATTCATATTAATAGGTATCGCCGCGCTAGCGGCGGGACCCGCCCTGGCCGCGAATCCGGATAAGATTGACTGGGCAAAAGTTCCCACCAGCACGGTGCCGCTGTTCTATCCCGGTCAGTCGTCGTACGAGTGGGTACGCGGCAGCACTCATCCGGGCGCGGCCTTGGTAAAAACGAATGTGGCCTGCATCATGTGCCATGCGGGGAAGGAAAAGACCATGGGCGACAAACTGGTCAAGGCGGGTCCGCTCGAGCCGATGCCGGTCAAGGGCAAGAACGGCTCGATCGATCTCCAGGTCCAGGTGGCGTATGACGCCGAGAATGCCTTCTTCCGCTTCCAGTGGAAAACCCTGAATCCATTTCCGGGTTCCGAGCACCAGTACCTGCGTTTCGACGGCAAGGAATGGAAGGTCTACGGCTATCCCAAGCTCGACAAGGTGGTGCAAGACGGAACGCAGCCCGGCATCTACGAAGATCGCATGACGATCATGATTGATGATGGCAAGGTACCGGGGTTCGCGCAGCAGGGTTGCTGGCTCACTTGCCATGACGGCGAACGCGACATGCAGAAGGTGGCGAGCAAGGATGACGCCGCCGCCAACGCGCTGCTTGCGGCGATCAAAAAGAAAGACGTGCGCAAATACCTGCCTGCGTCACGCGACAACCCGTCGGACTGGAAGACGGGCAAGTCGCTCGATGAGATCGCCAAGCTCAAGGCGGCCGGTGGTTTCGTCGATCTCATGCAGTGGCGCGCGCACCGCAGCAATCCGGTTGGCATGGCCGACGACGGCTATGTGCTGGAGTATCGCAACTTTGATGCTGGCAAGAACATGTTCGGTGGCAATGCCGACAAGGAAACCCACATGCCCAAGTTCATGTGGGACGAGAAGAAGGCGGGGTACAAGTCGATCACGGCCGACAAGTTGCGCCAGGGCGAGCATTTCCTGATCCGCGAGCAGAACGCCGTGCCGTTCGACCCCAAAGCGGGCTGGAAGGAAGGCGACATGATTCCTGACTACATCACCAGCCGCGAGGACGCGAAGGGATCGGCCGCGGACAACAACGCCGTCGGCACCTGGAAAGATGGCAAGTGGACCGTGGTGCTGGTGCGTCCGCTGAATCTCACCAACGATGACGACAAGGCATTAAAAGTGGGCGGCGTATACAATGTCGGTTTCGCGGTGCACGATGACAACATCACCACCCGCGGTCACCATGTCTCGTTCGTCAAGACGCTCGGGATCGGCGCCAAGGCGGACATCCAGGCCACCAAGCTGAAATAGGCGTCAATGTATATATAATGAGGTCATCGTATTCAGGACAGGACGGGGATGCCGTTCAACAACCAGGGAAATCGATGATCATGCGCAGTTCAAGACTTGTCACGTGGATCATGGCGGGCCTGGTATGCCTCGCGGGTGCATGGAGCCTCGGGGAGGCAGCGGCCCAAGCGGCGGAATCGAATGCCGCGCAAGCCGCCGAGCACCCTGAAAACGCCATGTGCCTGGGCTGTCACGGGAACGAGGGATTCGCCATGCCGGGCGCGGACGGGAAACCGCGCCCGCTGCACGTGAACAAGGACAAGTTTGGAAAAAGCGTGCATGGAAAGCGCGCTTGCGTCGAGTGTCATAAGGACATTACCGAAATTCCGCACCAGAATATCGGAAAGCACAAGGTCAGTTGCGTGCAGTGCCACGAGACATTATGGGAAACCGCTCAGAAAGAGAATAAGACCCAGGAGTTCGCGAAACTGGGGGAGGTGGTTAAGCAGATCGACAAGTATATGCATTCCATTCATGCGCGGCCGAACAGGGAAGACCAGTCGCGCACCAACGCCACCTGCTACAACTGTCACGATGCGCATTACGTGTACCCGGTAGGCAGCACGGTACGTGCGGAGTGGCGATTGGACATTCCCAATATCTGCGGGAAATGCCACAGCAAGGAACGAGAAGAGTACGTAAAATCAGTGCATGGTGATGAGGTCATTTGGAAGCACAATCCGAAAGCGGCCATTTGCTCGGATTGTCACACCACCCATGACATTGATAGCCCGGAAATGGCTTCGATCAGGCTGGTGATTACCAAGAACTGTGGAAACTGTCATAAGGAAAGCTACAAATCCTATACGGGGACCTACCATGGCCAAGTCCAGTCGCTGGGTTTTGCCTACACCGCCAAGTGCTTCGATTGCCACGGCAACCACGGTATTCAGCGGACGCATGATCCAAAATCGATGGTGCACCCGGATAACCGTCTGAATACCTGCCAGAAATGCCATGCGGGCGCGACCGCGGGGTTTGTGACATTCCAGCCGCACGGCAATACTCACGACTATGATCGTTATCCCTTTATGTGGATTGCGTCAAAATTCATGATCGCTTTGTTGTTTGGCGTGTTTGCTTTTTTCTGGACGCATTCAGCACTGTGGTTTTACCGCGAGTACAAGGAACGCGCGCAGCGCAAGAGCAGGCCGCACGTCGTGACGGATGAATTACTGCCAGGGCAAGGCAAGTATTTCCAGCGATTCCGGCCCCTCTGGCGGATTGCCCACCTCGTTTTTGCCATCAGCGTCATGATGCTGGTCCTGACCGGCATGGCGGTGTTGTTCGCCGAATCGGCGTGGGCGAAATCCATCATCAATGCATTCGGCAGCCCCAAAATAACAGCTATTGTGCACAGAACCAGTGCGACAATCATGCTGGGAATTTTTTTCGCACACCTCGTCTATCTCGGATTTCGTATAAACTGGAAATCTTTTAAATGGTTCGGACCCAACTCGCTGGTGCCGAGCTGGCAGGATTTCAGGGATTTTGTTGCCATGTTCAAGTGGTTCTTTGGGTGGGCGCCACGCCCGGCCTTTGACCGGTGGACGTACTGGGAGAAATTCGACTATTGGGCGGTTTTCTGGGGCATGGCCATCATCGGCGGGAGCGGTTTTATGTTGTGGTTCCCGAACCTGACCGCCTCCCTTCTGCCCGGGTGGGCCTTCAACGTCGCCACGCTGGTCCATGGGGAAGAGGCGATTCTGGCCGCGGTGTTCCTGTTTACGGTGCATTTCTTCAATAACCATTTCCGGCCGGACAAGCATCCGCCTCCGGATCTCGTGATGTTTACTGGCGCGGTGTCGCTGGAAGAGTTCAAGCGCGAGCACACCCTGGAATACAACCGGCTGGTGGCATCCGGGGAACTTGAGAAGTATCTGGTGGATGCGCCCTCACGACCCATGACCTTGGGTTCCCGGATATTGGGAATCACGTTGATCGTTATCGGCCTCATACTGCTGGCTCTAGTGCTGATCGGGTTCGCGGGCAGCATGACTGCGAGCGGGTAAGCGGTCGCGCAATGAAATCGAATATGTACCCGTGTATTATTTGGAATAACATGTTGTTGGTCTCAATGGCACAAGACATTTGATCGAGGCT
The DNA here is from genome assembly GCA_036526015.1 of Sulfuricaulis sp. Lineage (GTDB taxonomy): Bacteria > Pseudomonadota > Gammaproteobacteria > Acidiferrobacterales > Sulfurifustaceae > Sulfuricaulis. The sequence continues at coordinate 3,982 of DATCZH010000101.1, read as the reverse complement.
TTTTCTTATGAAACAGATCATGCTGGGTATCGTATTGTCGCTAGTCCTGCTTGGCTGCTCGGATAAACAGGAATCAACCACGCCTCCCAAATCCGAAAAGCTTGCGGCGGCAGATCTGAAGGCGGGCCAAGCTTTCGTCGACCAGAAATGCAAGGGCTGTCATGGACTGGACGGCAAAAGCGCTGCACCGGCCATTCCGCACCTCGCGGGGCAACGGGAGAGTTATCTGCTCGCTGCCATCATGGCCTACAAGGAAGGACACCGCACTCACGCCGCCCTCAAGGACATGGCGGAACACATGACTGGAGCGGATGCGCGAAACGTGGCCGCGTACTACGCCAGTCTGTCGCCGATCGCGAGCACCCCGGTGAAGGACGCTCAGCTGGAATCGCCCTATGAAAAAGGCAAAAAACTTTCGGCCTCCTGTGCCAAGTGTCATGGCGAAGACGGCAACAGCAAGACGCCCGGCATGCCCAGCCTCGCGGGACAGCAGCCGCGCTATTTTGTCGTGGCCCTTCATGAGTATCTGGACCGGGAACGCAAGAAGTCCCCGATGCATACGATGTTACCCAGTTTAAGCAAGCTCGATATGGAGAATCTGGCGTTGTATTTCGCGTCTCAGACCCCTGTTCCCCATGCGGCGCCGTCGTTTGGCGATCCGGCAGCGGGTGAACCGCTGAGCGCCGTATGTGGCGGTTGCCATGGTTCCTACGGCGTGAGCACCGACTCCGCGACACCCAGCTTGGCCGCCCAGGACGCCACCTATCTGGTGGATGCCATCAAGGCCTACCGCACGACTCGCAAGCGGGAAAACATGCGACTTTACATCACCGGTCTCAGTGATAAGGACATCCAGAACATCGCCGCTTTCTACGCGGTCCAGAAGTCCAAACCCGCTGAGAAGGGGCAGACGATCGTTCAGGACTTGACCGAAAAATGCGAACGTTGCCACAGCGTTAAGATCGACAACCCGGCGATGACGGTCCCGAAAATCAACGGGCAGGATCGGGACTATCTCATCATGGCCTTGAGGGCGTATCGCGATGATAAGCGCGAAAGCACCACGATGCACAAGATGAGCTTGCCCTATAGCGACTCCATCATAGAGAGTATCGCGTCTTACTATGCCAATCAGCCGTCGAAGTAAGTAAGATCGCCATTTCCGGCAACCATCGATGAAACGACGCGTGCGAAAAGTTTACTGGATTGCATTCGCGGTCATGGTTGCCGCGGTCGTGGCCATTGTGAATTATTCCTCGCGCACGAAAGATCAACCCGTGAGCGTGCCGCCCGGCAAAAACGGCGACCTCCGGGCCGTGAGAGCCTCGGCCCTGGAGGTGGCGGAAGGCAAACGCATCGCCGAAGCCTCATGCGCCCGCTGTCACGGGATGGACGGCATCAGTAAGACCAAAGGCATTCCTCATATCGCTGGTCAACGCCCGGCTTATCTCCATCTCGAGCTGCGGGCGTACCAGATGGGCGTCCGCGGCGAAAAGGCCATGGATGGCGCCGTCAAATACCTGAGCGACGACGCACTGGTCCAGGTAGCGGCATACTACGCCAGCCTCGAACCCGCACCACCCATCGCCACCAGCGTGAAACCCGCTTCCGCCAAGAAGCCTGACCCGGTTCAGGCCGGCAAGGTCGCCGCGGCGGGTTGCTCGGGGTGTCACGGCGAGGGCGGCATCAGTAAAATTCACGGCATGCCGAGCCTCGTCGGGCTCCATCCGAAATATCTCGTCGCGGCCATGAAGGCCTACAAGACCGATCAACGCAAGCACGACATCATGAAATCCCTGCTCATGTCCAAGAACGATGCAGACCTGGAGAACATCGCGCTTTTCTATGCGCTGCAGAAGCCTGACCGCGCGCAGACACCGCCCATCGGCGGAAAACCGAAGTCGGGCGAGGCCGCGGCCGCCGCCTGCGCCGGGTGTCACGGCAACCAGGGCGTCAGCGGGAATCCCGCCACCCCGAGCCTCGCCGGTCAGGAGGCGCAATACCTTGTGACCGCGACTAAGGCCTACAAGGACGGGTCACGGAAAGATGAAACGATGACTGGTCCGGCATCCGCGCTCGATGACGCCACGATCAATGACCTGGCGGCGTTCTACGCGGAACAGACGCCGAAGCCCCCAAATGTACGCAAGTCTCTCACTACCGCCGAGTGGGCACAGAAGTGCGATCGCTGTCACGGCATCAACGGCAACAGCACCGACCCACTTTCACCGGCCCTGGCAGGGCAGCGCGCGGACTATCTCGAAAAGGTGTTGCACGATTATAAGGCGCGCGTGCGCAAGAGCCCCGCCATGGCGGCCATGTCCGACGTGCTGGGGGATGTGGACATCGCGGACCTCGCGGCCCACTACGCGCGACAGAAGCCACGGTCCGTCGTGTTCGTGATACCGTAGGACAAGTGAACCGGGCTATAAAATAAAGAGGATTGGACCATGAGCACCTTGACGCTGCATAGGCTTTTTTACCACTATTCAGAATTGCAGCTTAGCCTGCGCGTGATGTATACATGATCGCTCATCATTCTCTGCTGCGGTTACATGTTCGCCTTGATCTATGTCTATCATACATACGCCGGGCGGGATGGGGATCCGAGCATGCTGTCCTACCAGGATATCGTCCTCGCCTACCGCGGCAGCGGACAGGGCTCACGTCTAGAAGCGGCCCTGCGCGGACCGATGTCCACCATGCTGCCGCGCGATGAGATCGGCCCCCTCGTCCAGTGGGTGCAGGAAGGCGCCAACCGCAACAGCTACGAGAAGGAGATCAAGCCGGTGCTGGAAAAGCGCTGCTTGACCTGCCACGACGGCAGCAATCCGCACCTTGCCAATCTGTCCGGCTACGATAACCTCAAAAAAGTGACCGAAGTCGATACCGGCACGGATATTTTCACGCTGGTTCGCGTGTCGCACATTCATCTATTCGGGCTCACCTTCGTCTTTTTTGTCGTGGGGACGATCTTCAGTCATGCTTATGTGCGGCCGGTGTGGCTCAAAGCCACCATTGTCGCCACACCTTTCATTGGCATCTTTCTGGACATCAGCGCCTGGTATATCACCAAGGTTACTGCCTGGTTCGGATGGGTCGTGATTATTTCTGGCGGGATCATGGGCTTGTGTTTTGCCTTTATGTGGGTGGTGTCCATGTATCAGATGTGGTTCTCCCCGACGCCTGCCGCGGTCATCGAGAGAATGGGCAGGGACACTCACACCGTCGAGTGACCGCAAGCCGGACAATCAGGAGTCAAAGCTTGATCTGCGTCAAAGTGCTGTCTCATTCCCGTGATAGCCTTTTTTTGCGAAGCCGGAATGCGCGAAGTCGTTTGTAGGGCTAGTGAATACCGGAGATCGCACGCCTTGCGGCTTGGTCGCTCTGAACATCGAATTGTCTGAGCGGAGGCAAGCCATGGGTTGCACTTAACTTGAAAGGAGATATCCATGAAACTCGCAGTAATCACGATTACAAGTTTTGCAGCGCTGCTCATCGTTGGCCAGGCATCCGCCGGTGCTGACGCTGACGGCAAAGCGGTGTTCGACAAGTCCTGTGCCGGTTGCCACAAGGTGATGTCCCCGAAAATGACGGGCGAGAAGGCGAAGTGGGAGCCGCTGCTCAAGCAGGGTAATGCGGCGCTAACCGCCTCGGTCATCAAAGGCAAGGGGGCCATGCCGCCCAAGGGTGGCGCGAAGTCGGATGCTGAAGTCAAGGCCGCGGTCGATTACATGGTGACTCAAATCAAGTAGAGCGGCTCTCCGAGTCGGGCTTCTTTAAATGCAGGCGAGGTGCACCGCTGCCAGGCGACGCACCTCGCCCGCGGGTTGGTTCGCCGATTGGGGTCGTGTCCCGATTTCCGGGTCCACTTTTCCACTGTGAATTCCGAACTATCAGAATGATGGCGCGCTTGCTTTCCGTGCACGGGATTCGCATCAAGCAAAACCCCTCCGATAAGACGCATACCAGATGTCCATCA
>DATCZH010000100.1:0-4402 GCA_036526015.1 Sulfuricaulis sp. | reverse complement strand
TGCGCATCGGAAATAATGGGGTGGTCGAGAACGTAATAAAGGTGATTGTGATGATTAATTTCCCGGCGCAATTCCGCCGCACGTTGCCGCGGCTTTTCCGTCCCACTCATGGAATCGTGGCTTCTTTGAAGAGCTTCAACGCCGTTTCGCATCCCGCCGGAATGCCGAAAGCACGCATTTTCTCTTCGATCTCCTCGATCTGCTGGTGGATGACCGTAATGCCCTTGTCGGTGAGTGGACGACGATTCTGATCCTGCAATTTCCCACCGAGGGTTTCGGCCATTTCCTTGGCAGTCGTTACCATGCGCTTGAACACCACGGCCGGCTGGAAAGCACTGGGCACGCTCATGAAAAACGTGAGGCCACCGGTCTGAAATGTGTCCCACGAATCCGGATCGAATCCAACAGAATCATCGAGATTGGCCAGGCTGAACAGGTGCCGGCTGCCCGGGGCCACCTCGTTCTTCATGTGGAACAGGTTCATCCCACCGAGTTCAAGGCCCGCGTGGCGCGCCGCCATTTCGATGGCGCGCCCAGGAAATACCGCTTCCTTGTCCGGTACCACGTGGATTCCCGCGATCACATCATAAGTGTCGCAAAACGCCTGGAGTTCCGCGGCGCGCGCCAGTCCCTGCTCGAAAGTTAACGGCAGTTTCGCCGGGCGCTGCAGCGCATCCGCCAGTTGCAGTCCAATTTCAGTGAACACGGTGAGCTCGGACTCGTCCACCGGTCCCTTGGGGTCGACTAACTGGATGGCGAGCATGAGATCGTCATACTTCATGCTGGAGCGGTCCAACTGGAGATCCGACCAGTGCGAGGTCCCATGATGCAGGCCGTAAAGATGCCGGGCCTTGTTCAGCTTGTACTCGTGCTGCTTATAGATGCCGAGCGCACTGTCACGCGTGACGGGCTGGTCACCCGGCAGATGGATGACAAAATCGATTTTCTCGTCCGACAGGTATTGGCGCCCGGGAGCCGCTTCGAAGCGACTGGGTCGCCGAAGACCGGCGGTCAGATCAAGCGGCATGGTCGCAACCTCTTCCATTAGCCGGATTTCCCGGCGCAGGATTTCTTCGCGCTCTGGCTCACGTGGGGCGATCTCGATATCGGAGCGCAGCACCTTTTCGCTGCCCTCGTTGCGCGAGGCATTCACCAGACTGGAGCGGACGTGCATGTCGTCTTCCTGGATATTTCCAAGATGCCTATCCGGCCGCGGGCGCGGACGGCGCAAACGGGACATGTCATAGGCGGACAAGGCTACGACGGCAATAATGACGATTCCAATGAAGATCAGTGCATACTGCAGATTCATTACTGCGCGACCATCTCCATGGCCTGTTCTACGTCCACCGCCACCAGGCGCGAGACACCCGGCTCAGACATGGTGACACCAATCAAAATATCGGCCATTTCCATGCTGATTTTGTTGTGCGTGATGTAGACCAGCTGAGTTTTTTGCGACAAGGTTTTCAGCGTTTCGCAATAACGGATCACGTTGGCATCATCGAGTGGGGCATCCACCTCGTCCAGCAAACAGAACGGGGCGGGATTCAACTGGAAGATGGCGAATACCAGCGCCACCGCTGTCAGCGCCTTCTCGCCGCCGGAAAGCAGATGGATCGTGCTGTTGCGCTTGCCGGGGGGGCGCGCCATGACGCCAACTCCGGTTTCCAACAGATCGTTGTCGGTCATCTCGAGATGCGCGCTGCCACCGCCGAAAAGTTGCGGGAAGAAGCTCTGGAAATATTCATTGACCTGGTCAAAGGTTTCCTTGAAGCGAGTACGAGTCTCACGGTCGATCTTGCGGATCGCCTCTTCGAGCGTGGCCAGCGCCTGCGACAGATCTTCGTACTGCTTATCGAGATAGGTTTTGCGCGTATTCGACTCTTCGAATTCCTCGATGGCAACCAGGTTGATCGGGCCCAAGCGCTCGATACGTGCTGTGATCTGCTCAAGCCGTGCGGCCCATTCCGTCTCATTCGCCTCGGGCGGAAGCTCCTGTCGCACCGCCTCGATCTCGAAACCGGCCTCACGCAACTGGTCGGCAAAGGTATCACGTCGTACCACCAGTTCCTGGCGCGTCACGCGCTCGTTTTCGTGTTGTTCCCGGATTTCAGCAGTTTTTCGCTCTTCCTGGGCGCGCGCCTGTTCCTGTTCGCGCAACCGGGTTTCGAGATCGGTCACTGCCTGGCGTGCGGCATTGAGGCGTTCTTCAATGTTCAGGCGATTCCGCAGCATCTCGTCCAATTGGTGGCGGTAACCCGGAGTGGGATCCTGCTCGCTCGAAAGGGCGAGTGTTAGCTGTTCGCGGCGCGAGACAAGCTGCTGTAATTGTCCCTCGAGACGCGCATGGCTGGCGCGCGTCGCCTCGAAGGCGGTCTGTTGCGTTTCGCGCTCGATCTCCAGACGATGGGAAGCGTCGCGGGCTTCGGATTCCTGCGCACGCGCCTGTTCCACCGCCTCAACCCGAGTCTGGCGGTTCTGCTGCAACAAGGTGCGACGCTGCTCATGCTCGCCCCCGGTGGTCTCGGCCTGATTCAGCAGATTTCCGGCGACGGTCATCTCGGCCTGGTCACGGCTTAGCTGTTCACTGATTTCATGCAGCTCATGATCGATCTGCGCGTGCCGCGATTCGAGTTGCGTCTGCCGCGCCTGTTTGTGCCCCAGTTGTTCACGCCGCCGTGCACGTTCACGGTTGTTTTCGCTGAGCTGCCGTGTGAGTTCATCGCGCTCATCCTCGAGGTCCTGCAACTGCGTATCGAGTCCGTCGAGTTCCCCCTGCAGGTTAACCAGCTTGCTTTGCCATCTGGACAATTCCGCCTGGAGTGTTTCGATTTCACGTTCGCGCAGCAACCATCCGGCACGCGCTCCTTTCTCGCTCCCCAGGCTCAACCAGTTGCGGCCAATCCAGGTGCCATCACGCGTGATGATTGACTCGCGCTCGACAAGGGCGTGGCGTTGCGTGAGCGCCTGATTGAGGGTGTCGGCAATGTAAACGCCTTCGAGCAGCGGCGAGAGGTTGATCTCGCCCTGCACCTTTTCCAGCAGCGTGGGCCGATTGGCCGGCGTGCGTGTGGACGATTCTCCCTGTTCGATAAAGGAAACCTGTGAATGGCTGATTCCGGAGGCGGCTTCCGCAATCTGTTCCATTTTCGTCACGCACACGGCACCGAGATTGATGCCAAGCACCCGCTCTACGGCCTTTTCCCAACCGGATTCAACCTTGAGCAGACGAGCCAGCCGCGGAGCTTTATCGAGACCCTGCCCGCGCAACCAATCAGCCAGTGTTGCATCATTCTCATCCTGCGCCGCCGCCTGCAATTCGCTCAGAGAGGCCAGGCGTGCCTCGCCGCTCTGTTTCTGGCCACGCATCTCGGCCAGTTCGTCGTCAAGCTCATCGCGCCGATCGCGAACTTCACGTAAACGCTTTTCTATCTCACCGATCGAACGCTCCCGCGATTCGCAGGTTTCATCCAGTTCCGCGACCTGCTTGGCCAGAACATCGGCCGGCTCTTTTCCCAGATCAGTGGTAATTGTCGCCGCCTCTTGCTCGAGGCGCACCTGACGTTGCCGCAGTTGTTCGATATGGCTCTCCAGCTGACGGGTGCGGGCAGTCTGTACCTCACGCACCCGGGCTGGCTCGGCCGCCAATGCCATGAAAGATTCCCAATCGTTCTGCCACGCCTGCATGGCGCGTTCAGCCTCGGCACGCCGCTCCGCGGCGGCGTCACGCACGCGGGCCAGTTCATCCAGTTGCGGGGATAGTTCTTCTAAGCGGTGGCGCAATTCTTCCAAGCGCGTCACGTCTGCCTGCAAATGTACGGCGGCCTCGCTCCAAGCGCGATTGATTTGCTCCTGTTCGCGTTCCTGGTTTTCGCGTGTCTCATGCGCAAACTGGATGGCCTGCTCCAGGCGCGAAATTTCGGCGCCGACGGAATAAAACTCCGCCTGGACCGTGTTGAATTGATCAACGGTCTCGGTCTGCTGAGCGCGTATTTTTTCAATCTCGGACTCGATACTGCGTTGCGTGGCCAGCACGGCATCGAGCGCCGTCTGCTCTTGTGCCAGCAGCCTGTCCTGTCGCTGCACGCCTATGTCGAGCTCGATCCAACGCAGCGCAAACAATTGCGCGCGTGTCAAACGCTCTTCCTGTTTCAATGTTTTATATCGCGCCGCGGCGCGTGATTGACGGTGCAACCGGGAAAGCTGTGTCTCCAGCTCCTTGCGGATGTCTTCCACGCGTGTGAGGTTTTCGCGCGTGTGCTTGATGCGGGTCTCGGTCTCGCGACGGCGTTCCTTGTATTTTGAAACGCCCGCAGCTTCCTCGAGAAAGCCGCGCAGCTCTTCCGGCTTGGCCTCGATGATACGCGTGACCATGCCCTGCTCGATGATCGAGTAGGCG
>DATCZH010000099.1:0-2804 GCA_036526015.1 Sulfuricaulis sp. | reverse complement strand
CGGCGCTGCGTTTCATTCCCTTTCGCAAGCGCGACATCATCGAGATGTGTCTCGGCCGCGGTGAACTGGATGCCGAGGTGGCGGCGCAATTTCGCGAGTTCTGTCGCTTGCTTCAGAGCGTGTTCCATTTCGAGTTTCATGCCGTGCTCGAAGCGCTCAAGGACAGTTATGCTGCCGTCGATCCCGATGCCGCGACCCGGCGCCCGGACGGCAGCGCGCCGGAAGCGCCGGCGGGTGGCGGCACCGTCGAACTGCTCACCCGGCTGCTCAATAAGGCGAACTACGAACAGCTGACCCAGGCCGATATCGATCAGGCGCTGAACGAGTCGTCGCTGTTCAAGATCCGCCTGCACGTCGATTTCGGGGATTTTTCTGAAGTGCTGTTATATTGCCGCGGCGTCGCTCAACGCGAGGAAATCGTGCGCGAATGGTGGGGCCTGCGCCGGCGTTCGCTGCGCTTTACCAACTACGACCGCGTGGTGCTGTATTTGCGTTTTCGGCCGGACTACGACCCGTCCCGGGCCGCGCTGCCGGCGGTGACGCCCGGGGCGGTGCTGTTGCGCATGTTCCAGAATGTGCCCAAGGCCGACCTGGAAATGCTCTTTCCCAATACCAGCATCCGCATGCGCACCGTGGACAAGCTTATGATCGGCGTGCCGGCGGCGGTCAGCGGCGGGATCATTCTCGCCACCAAGCTCGGCGCGACCTTGGTGCTGCTCGGCTCGTTAATTGGTTTCTGGCTCGGGCTGCATGCCAAACCCGTGCGTCTCGATACGGCCGCACTGACGGTCCTGTTCGCCGGGTTGGCCACCCTGGGCGGTTATTTTTGGAAGCAGTTCAGCAATTACAAGAATCGCAAGCTGCGTTTTATGCAGAGCCTGACGCAAAACCTTTATTTCAAGAACCTCGACAACAATGCCGGTGTGTTCCACCGACTGGTGGACGAGGCGGAAGAAGAGGAGTGCAAGGAGGCGATCCTGGCTTATTACTTTCTGCTGGCACAGCGACAGCCGATGACGCGCGCCGAGCTCGACAGCACCATCGAGCGCTGGCTCCGGGAACGGTGGCAGTGCGACATCGATTTCGAAATCGGGGACGCGCTCGACAAGCTCCAGGGCCTCGGGTTGTTGGTGCCCAGTGGGGATCGGTTATCGGCGGTTCCCCTGGATGTCGCCATGCGCCAGCTGGACCGGCGCTGGGACGATTACTTCCGGTATGAATGAATGGAGTCGGCGTAAAGGTAAATAGGGGACAGACCACGGTTTCATAAATTCGCCGAACCAACTCCGCCTGGATGCTTACGAATAAAGGGGGACGGAGGGATTCAAGAATAAGCAGTCTGAATTGAAGTCAGATATAAAAAGGGCCACGTGCGATTATTTCCGGTCAGATCCGGATGGTGCGGCGGTTCGTCCCGACTGGGTATCGAACAACGTGAGTTCCCAGCGGTCGGCGTGCAGATCATGCCGCAGGATGTAGGTGGCGGCGGTGTCGCCGCGGACCTTGAAATAACGATGCTCGGGCGAAATCCACCGATCCAGAATCTCCGCGACCGTGACCAGCCGCTCGCCCAGCCAGAAGCGCCGAGGCTCCTCCTCGCCGCGGTGCCCGGCATAACACTCCACGCGGATGGCGAAAACCGGAGTGCTCATGGGGGTTCCGGCTTCACTTCCGCAGGGTCAGGCCCCGTTGGCGCCGGTTCCGAGGGTGCCGCGAAATAATCGCACAGCTTCTCCATGCGATTGAAGTGACTGCCTTTCCAGTATGCCTGTCCGCAGTCCTTGCATCTTCGAAAGCGGTCGTAATACTTTTTGGTTTTGGGCTCCAGTTGGTGCAGCACGGCAGCTTTTTCCACGTCCTCCAGTTCGCCGTTGCAGCGCAGGCAGCGGCTGAAAGGGCGCAGAACGCCATACAGGTCCAGGCGCGTGAGGATTTCCCTGACTTGTTCCCGGGGTTTGACGGCGCGCACGAAATAACCGTGGGTAATGATCTTGTGTTGCAGCAGGGCGCGGTCGCGCGTCAGCACGATGCGTTTTTCACGGCTCGCAATCTGTGCCACTTCCGTGTCGATAAAGTTGTTGCGGTAAATCACATCGAAGCCCAGCAACCGCAGGTAGCGCGCCAGTTGCCCGAGATTGGCGTCGATGACGAAGCGCGGGTCGCGCAGGGGCTTGTCCCGCAGCCGCAGCAACGGGCTGATGTCCAGGCTCTCGAACACGGGGTAAACGCTGATGCGATCGCCCGCCTGGACAATATAGGAAAAATCCACCGAGCGGCCGTTGGCCAGGATTACTTCCACCTCGGTGTGCGGTACGCCGAAGGATTCGATCAGGTCCTTAACCGAGGTGCGCCGCGTGAGCTCGTGGGTGAAGCTGATCTTGCGCCGCGCCGGCGGCAGAAAATCATTCAGTTCTTCATAGAAGCGCAATTGCACCTGAGACATGGAGGGATGCCTCCCGGTGGCGTGAGCTGAGTCACAGCACTCGTTAATACTAGCACCCGCAGGTTTTAACGTCCGCTCTCTATCTCGTATTTAATGGCGGCCAACTCCTGCAAGACGCCGGCCTATTCATCACATATGTATGCGTCTTCCGCGCAGAATGCGCAGGCATAGATGAAATAACTGGGGTCAGAGCATAGTTTTCTCTAATATTCGCCACCATCCCCATAGGCCCTTTATCCTCAAGTCTTTGAAAGCCGTCGACTCGGCTACACTGTCGCTTTGATTCATGCTCTCGAAAGTTAAAACGTGATCCACATTCCTTTTGATAATCGCTTTGTCCATCTGGGTGAACCCTTTTTTG
>DATCZH010000098.1:0-15549 GCA_036526015.1 Sulfuricaulis sp. | reverse complement strand
GACGCCCTGCAGGAGGTGCAAAACAAGATCGCGGCCGCGCAGCGCTACTTGCCTACCGACATCGAGCCACCGGTCATCAGCAAGACCAACCCCGAAGACCAGCCGATCCTATGGATGTCGCTGACCAGTGACCGGCACGAGCTGCGCGAATTGATGCGCTACGTGAAGGACACGCTCAAGGACCGGTTCTCGTCGGTCACCGGCGTCGGCGAGCTCGCCTATGGCGGCTATGTCGAACCCAATCTTCGGGTCTGGGTCTCGGGACCGGCGCTGGGTCGCTACGATTTTGCCGTGACGGACGTGCTCGACGCCATCAAGAACGAGCACTCGGAGCTGCCTGCCGGCCAACTCAGTTTGGGAAGCAAGGAATACGACGTACGCACCCTGGGAGAGCTCAAGACCGCCAAAGAATTCGGTCATATCGTCATCAACCGGCGTGGCGGCCAGCCGGTCTACACGCGCATCTTGCTCAACCAGGTGGCGGAGATCGAGGACGGGCTGGGCGATATCCGCCGAATCTCGCGCGCCAACGGCGAGCGCGCGGTTGGCCTCGGCATCCGCAAGCAACGCGGGTCGAACACGGTGGCGGTGGCACACGCCGTCAAAGACCGCATGCGCGAGGTACGCAAGCAGTTGCCAGAAGGTATGCAGATCGACGTCAATTTCGACAGCACCAAGTTCATCGAGGACTCGGTGGATGAGTTCAAGTTCGCCTTGGTGCTGTCGGTGCTGGTCACGTCACTGGTGTGTTGGCTGTTCCTTGGCAGCTGGACCGCGACCCTGAACGTGCTGCTCGCGATTCCGACTTCGATCATCGGCACCTTCATCGTCTTGCATTTCTTTGGGTTTACGCTCAACACCTTTACGTTGCTGGGCCTGAGCCTCGCGGTCGGCATTGTGGTGGATGACGCGATCATGGTGCTGGAGAACATCGTGCGCTACCAGGAGAAGGGCGAGAACCGCGTGCAGGCGGCACTCGTGGGCGCGCGCCAAATCACCTTTGCCGCACTCGCGGCGACACTCGCGGTGGTCGCGATTTTTCTGCCGGTGGCATTTATGACCGGGGTGATCGGCAAGTTCTTTTTCCAATTTGGCATCACCATGACGGTGGCAGTGCTGCTATCGTTGCTCGAGGCGCTGACGCTGACGCCAATGCGCGCCTCGCAATTCGTCGCGGCCGGTGCCCGCAGCACGCGCTTCGGCCGGGCAGCAGATTTTGTATTCCGCGTGGTCGCGGGGCTATACCGCCGGGTACTCGCGGTTGCGCTGCGCCATCCGTGGTGGGTGATCGGCGGATCGCTGGTGTTTTTCGCGGCTTCCTTCTGGACACTGAACATCATCAACAAGGAATTCATGCCGGTGCAGGACCAGGGCCTGTTCATCGTGCGCGCCCAGACGCCGGTGGATTCCTCCATGGAGTACACCGATGCCAAGACGCGCGAGGCCGAGGCGTTTTTCGCCACACGCCCGGAAATCCGGCGCTCCTTCGTGGCGGTCGGTGGTTTCGGCAGCGGCGGTCAATCGAATCTGGTGAATTTATTCGTCAGCATGAAGCCCAAGGGCGAACGCGGTATTGACCCGGAGCTTGGCCACGAGTTGAGCCAGCAAGAACTGATGGACGTGACGCGCAAGGCGCTGCGCAAGCTCGGGTTCAAGGTCTCGGTCCAAGACCTGTCACAACGCGGTTTTACCGCCTCGCGTGGGTTCCCGGTGGAATTCGCCGTGCAGGGACGCGACTGGGACAAGCTGGTGGAGTATTCCGAGACCATTATTCAGAAGCTCGACGCCACCGGGCTGGTCACGGACACCGACAGCGACTACCTGCTCGGCAAGCCGGAGATTCGGATCGTTCCCGACCGGATACGCGCCGCCGAGCGTGGCGTGAGTATCCAGGCGATCTCGCAGACCGTCAATGCCATGGTCGGCGGCGTGGTCGCCGGTCAGTATTCCTCCGAAGGCCGGCGCTATGATGTCCGTCTGCGCCTGCGTGAGCAGGAGCTCGATCGCATCGACCAGCTCAGACGCCTATACGTGCGAAATAACCGCGGCGAACGCATTCCACTCGCCGAGGTGGTACAGATCCTCGAAGGCAAAAGCCTGGCTCAGATCAATCGTCACGACCGCGAACGCTCGATCAAGATTTTCGCCAACGTTGCAGCAGGGAAGTCTCAGCAAGAGGCGCTGGTGCGGGCGCAACAGATCGCGCGCACGGTGCTTCCGCCAGATTACCGGGTGCAATTTGTCGGTGGCTCGCAGGCGTTTCAGGAATCGTTCGCGTCACTGTGGTTTGTTCTGATCCTCGGCATAATCGTGGCCTACATGGTGCTGGCCTCGCAATTCAACAGTTTTGTGCATCCGTTCACGGTACTGATGGCGCTTCCATTCAGTGTTTCCGGTGCTTTCCTGACATTGCTGGCCTTCGGCCACTCGATCAACATCTTCAGTTTCATCGGCTTGATTTTGTTGATGGGTATCGCCAAGAAGAACTCGATTTTGCTCGTGGACTTCACCAATCAGGTGCGTGATCGCGGTGTGGCGGTGCGCGAGGCTCTGCTCGAGGCTTGCCCGATCCGGTTGCGGCCCATCCTCATGACTTCACTCGCCACCATTGCCGCGGCCACGCCGCTCGCGCTGGCGCTCGGTCCCGGCGCCGAGCTGCGCGCGCCGATGGCCATTGCAGTTATCGGTGGTGTGTTCGTATCGACACTGCTCACGCTGTTCGTGGTGCCATGCGTCTACGAATTACTGGCTCGCTTCGAGCGCGACCGCCACGCGGTGGACAAGCGCCGCCGGGAAATTCTCGAGGCCACGAGGAACAGAACGTAAGCTCGTATTATTTTTTCCTTGCGCCACCTTCAATAAATAATACGAGGGTCATGCCTTTCATCCGGCGCCCTTTCCGCTGGTCTACACTGTCTTGGCAATCATGAGCACGGGCATCTAGTTTTGGAGAATGGGGCGGGGATGCACGCCATCCGGTCCCGTGGGGAGAGACGCTGGAGACATGCGCAATAAACGTAACATCAGGGCTCGCTTTCACCGCCGCATCTCGTTTTTGTCGCGCGGGTGGCAGAATCTGCGTTTTTTCTGGGAAACGGCGGACAAAAGTCCGCTGATCTTTATCTTCGTGATAGGCCTGATCGTTGCCACGTTTGGTTATGTGATGCATTCTGTTTTTGCCAAACAGGCGGAAATGCGGAGCTTGACTTGTCTTGCGCTCAATGTGTATTTCGAGGCGCGGGGCGAACCATTGGCCGGTCAATACGCGGTGGCCGAGGTCACCATGAACCGCGTGACGTCGGGTCGTTATCCCGATACGGTCTGCGAGGTGGTGCACCAGAAGAAATGGGATACTCTGCGACGACGCTATGTAAGCGCCTTTTCCTGGACCGAACTGGATGAACGGCCGTCGCTCGAAGATACGACCTTCCGCCAGGCCTGGGATGTGGCTGAGAAGGTTTTCCACGGGCGCCATGCGCCGAGCGTCGCCGGCGCGCTGCATTATCATGCCGTGTATATCAAGCCCAGCTGGGCCCGCGGCAACAAACCCGTCGCGCGAATCGGCAGTCACCTCTTTTATCGATAACGCCATTTCACGTCCAGCTCGGCAAAATCAAAAAAACCATGATTCCCTCCGGATTCGACATCAGTTATGTTTCCTGAACAGAAGCCGCACGGCGCAGGCGAATAGCCTTGCGCTCAGTCCGGCGTTTTCTGAATTGAAGAGGGCCATGAACATGTCCAAGTTGAAAGACAAGATAATAATCATCACGGGTGCAGTCGGAAATCTCGGCAGCGCCGTGGCCGAATGCGTCCGGGCAGAGGGCGGCAGGATGGTGCTGGTCGATCGTTCGGACGACCGGCTGCCGCAAGCGTATGGCAACCTGAAAAGGAAAGATTCACATTGGCTCGCAAGCGGTGTCGATATAACCGATCCGAAGGCGGTGAATGACATGGCGGCTGAGGCGTACCGGCGTTTTGGCCGGATTGACGGGTTGGTGAACAGCGTTGGCGGATTTCGCGGCGGTAAGCCGGTGCACGAGGCGGAATTATCGGAATGGGATTTCCTCTACGATATCAACGTCCGCACCACGCTCAATGCCTGTCGTGCCGTGATTCCTTACATGCTGAAATCGCAGAGCGGGCGCATCGTCAATGTCGCAAGCCGCAATGCCTTCCAAGGAAGTCCGAACTATGCCGCCTACAGCGCCACAAAAGCCATGGTACTGCGAATGAGCGAAAGCATGGCGGGGGAACTTAAAGCGCGCGGGATCAACGTTAACTGCATCGTGCCGGGGACCATCGATACCCCGCAGAACCGCGAGGCCATGCCCAAAGCGGATTTCTCCACCTGGGTTCCGCCCGGAGACCTTGCCAAGGTTATTGTCTTCCTGCTTTCGGATGACGCGCGTTCGGTGACCGGGACGGCCGTGCCGGTGTACGGACGCAGCTGAAAGTCAGGGTAGTTTCAGGCGCGGCTGCGTGCGTTGCTACAGAAAATCTGAGAACAGGAGGAGCAGCATTGGGAGGGTGCAGTGCAGCGCGCGCTGGTGCAACCGATACAGCATACGGTAGGTCAGGCGTGCAAACCATCCCTCGATCATCCTGTTCCCCATAAGATTCCCCATGAGGCTCCCGACTATGGTGTAGTGCGCGAGTGAAATGAGCGAGCCACGCTCGCGGTCAATGAATCCGGAGAGTGTCTTGCCTTGCATCCGGAGGGCGATGGATTTGACGAGCAGGGATGCCTGCTGGTGCGCCGCCTGTGCAGTAGGCGGCACCGGCCGGTCCTTTCCAAATTGGGGGCAGGCGGCGCAGTCGCCGATCGAAAAAATATCGTCATCGCGCGTGGTCTGCAGCGTCGGGCGCACCACCAGCTGATTGAGCCGGTTGGTCTCGAGGCCGCCGATTTCGTGCAGGAATCCCGGTGTCCGGATTCCGGCGGCCCAGACCCGGTGCGAGGCATGGAAGAACTGCCCATCGTGGGTCTGCACACCCTCCGGCACGGGACAAACTCACGACCGGCCTCATCGAGCGTGGGCGCAAGGCAGATTTCGCGGCGTGTGTGGTCGAGGCCGTCCATGCGCCCGAGGCGGAATTCGAAATGATGCTGGTGCGCCTGGGCGAGGTAGTCGATGTCGTTTTCGTGAGAGTCGAAGGTGCCGGCCGTGACCTCGTGCAACAGCGGTTTCCACAGATGACTGAGGTTGGCGTCCACAAGTGTTACCTGCGCGCGGGTGCCTTTGCCGAATTTATCGCCGAGACGCGTGGCGAGCTCGATCCTGCTGGCGACACCGCCGACAATCACGATCCGATGGGGATTCTTGCCAGTATTCTATCGTAACTTCATGCCCTCCGTGGTGACATGAACCGAAATAGTCGCTGACAATCCGGCATTCGATGTTCCGGTAATGATCCTAGAAATTGATGTTGCCCATGCGACCGTCTTGGTAGTCGCGTATCGCCTGAAGGATTTCATCGCGCGTGTTCATCACGAACGGCCCGTGGCGCTCCACCGGTTCCCCGAGCGGCACGCCGCCAAGCAGCAGCAGCTCCACCGGACCGGAGGCCTTCTCATCCACGCCGAGGCGCACCGCGCCCCCGCCGCCGAAGCGCACCATCTGGCTTTCACGCACGTCGCGACACTCGTCACCCGCGCGCAGTTCGCCATGGATGACATAAGCGAAGGCGTTATAGTTTTCCGGCACCGGCTGGACAATTACGGCTCCGGGTTTCAGGGTGAAATGCAGGTACATAATCGGCGTGTGCGTCTCGATGACCGCGGATTGGCCGAGCGAGTCACCCGCGATCACGCGCACCTTGACCTTGTCGTCCGCGCTCACCCCTTCCGGAATGCGGGTGGCGGGGATGTCCTGATAACGTGGACGGGACATTTTGTCGCGCGCCGGCAGGTTCACCCAAATCTGAAAACCATTCATGGTCCCGCCATTTTTCATGAAATCCGCCGACGGCAATTCCGAGTGCACCACGCCCGCGCCGGCGGTCATCCACTGCACGTCGCCGGGACGTAATGTGCCGCTGTTTCCGGCCGAGTCCTTGTGTTGCATCTCGCCCGAGAGCAGGTAGGTCACGGTCTCGAAGCCGCGGTGCGGGTGGTCCGGCGCGCCGATGCCCTCGCCGGGTCCCCACTCAACCGGACCCAGATGATCAAACAGCAGGAAGGGATCGACCTGCGACAGGCGCGCCGTGGGAAACGGCCTCCGCACGGGGAATCCGCCACCCTCAAGCGTCTGTACGCTGGTGACGACTTCGACGACGGGCCGTATGACAGTTCCCTTGGCGCTGACAGTATTCATGTAGTTTTCCTTTTTCCGTTCGGGGTGAAACGCTCCCAGTCAAGTACCGTGCTGTAATCGAGCCGCGGGCCCTTCGGCACCAAATCCGATGGATTGAGATGGCGGAGGCTAAGGAAATAGTGCTGCTTGATGTGGTCGAAAGCAACCGTCTCCGTTACTCCCGGTGCTTGGTACAGGTCACGAAGATAATTCGACAGATTGGGATAGTCCTCGATGCGCCGCAGGTTGCGCTTGAAGTGTGTGACATACATGGAATCGAAGCGGACGAGTGTCGGGAACAGGCGCCATTCGACTTTGGTTGGCGTGTCACCCACCAGAAACCGCGAACTGCCAAAGATGCTACTCGATTTCGTCGAGAGCTTCAAACAGACGTGTCACCGCGTATTCGTAAACCTGCTGGCTGCCGGCGAATCCGGCCTTGTACATACCGTTGTTGATACGTTCGTACACGAAAGCATTGACGCTATCTATTTCCTGGCGCAGGGTCGCAGGATAATAGTCGATTTTCACAGGAGTGAAGGCGTCGAACTCGCGGTTCAGCATGCGGATAATCCTGCTGGATTCATTGTTAACGATCCACCCTGATTTATTGTCCCACAATACCGGCACGGTCACGCGCCCGGAATAGGCGGGTTCGGTGCGGGTGTAAGCTTCGCACAAGTTGGCAAAACCATTGACCGCGTCGCGAAATCCATCGCATATCGCGACAAGTCGCCGCGTTGGATTTTCGAGCGTCTGAAGGAGCGGGAATTTTTCGATAGCCTGCTTACTTGGGGTCACCTTGTCCGGCCCCCGGGAGATTCAGGCTGGCAGGATACTGGCAGACGGCTAGACTGGGAATTGCTACCAACACGGAACATGAACATGCATTTCCTCTCTCGCTCGGCCATTGTAACCCTGGCATGCATCGGCCTGTTGGCCTGCGCCGTTCCCGCGCCGTCACCTGCCCCTGTTCCCTACGTGGACTCGGGACGAAGCTCGCATCCAACGGGTATTGCCATGCGCGACATGCCCATCCGCGTCATCGAGGATTCACCTTTGCAAGTGAGCCTACAGGGCGACCCCCGCTTAGGCGATTCCACAGCAAGAATCGGGATTGTCGAGTTCAGCGACTACCAATGCCTCTTTTGTCGTGAATTCCACCGGGAGCAATTTCCACGGCTTAAGCAGAAATTCATTCAAACCGGCTTGGTGCGGTTTATTCATAAGGATTTGCCGCTTCGAATTCACACCCAGGCTGTCCATGCCGCCTTGTCTGCCCATTGTGCCGGAGCTCAGGGCCGTTTCTGGGAAATGCATGATGCCTTGTTCACCCACCAGGGCCGGCTAAACCCGAACCTCTATCCGGAGCTCGCGCGCGGACTGAAGTTGGACGAGGTGAAGTTTAAAAATTGCTTTGAAAACCATGTCCCCGAGGCAGGCATCCGTGAGGATGTCAGCCTGGCCCGAAGGCTCGGGCTGACGGGCACACCGTCTTTTCTTATCGGAAAAATCGAGGGCAACACGTTGACCGTATCGCGTCAGATCCGCGGCGTGCCGTCTTTCGAAACCTTTGCAGAGGAAATTGAAAAGTTGAAATAATTACCAAGAATTTGAGTACGAGTGAAGGATATTTTCCAATTAGCGGGAAGATTCTATGACAGGAAAAAATGCCGGGCCGCGCAAACCGGCCGGTGGCCTTAACAGTAAAAAACTCGATGATCTGGTGGCCAAGGCACACAAGGAGCGCGATGTGCGCCTAGCCGGTTACCGCGAGCAGTCGCTGAGGATTCATCCCTGGATCTGTGCGCGTTGCGGACGCACGTTCACACGCGAGAACCTGCAAGAGCTCACGGTGCATCACAAAGACCACAACCACGACAACAACCCGCCCGACGGCAGCAACTGGGAGAACCTCTGCATCTATTGCCACGACAACGAGCACCAGCGTTTTGCGCATCTGGTGCAAGGTTATGATGTCAACATTGGGGTGGGAAATAAGCCCGCAGCGACGCACAATCCCTTTGCCGGTCTCAAGGACATGCTGAAGAACAAGTAATATCCCGCCGATAGTAAATTTATCGAGTGCAAGCGTTGTTACTCTGTTTTTCTCCTTACTGCGTGTGATTTCTATCACACGAGGAATATCCCCAATGAAAACGTCGTGACAGACCCACTTGATTCAGATCATGTGCATTCCGCCGAAGAAACGCTATTTTGAGATGCGAAGTGAGCGGGATATTTTCAGCGGGGAACTTCATGTCTACGAATAAAAATGTCTTGGTGTATTGGGCGATTATCGGATTGCTGCTGCTCACGATAGTCGGCTTGGTACTCAAGTTCGTGGTGCTGGGTCGGACCGGGAGCGAAGTGGACGGGAGGGCGACAATTCTCCTCGAACCGTCCGAGCGGGTTGTGGTGCTGAATGAGATGCGCCAGTTTCTGGCCGGTATCCAGCAGATGGTGGTGGCGGCCGAGCGCAACGATGCTGCTGCGATCGCGAAAGCGGCGCGCTCGCTGGGGATGTCCTCAACGCAGGCCGTGCCCCCCGGGTTGCCAGCAAAATTGCCGCTGGAATTCAAGGTCTTGGGGCGCAGCGTGCATCAGGATTTTGACCGCATCGCGATGGACGCCGAGGCCATGAGTGATGTTAGGCTTTCGCTGCGGCAACTGGGCGAGACCATGAAAAAGTGCGTGGTATGCCACGCCACGTATCAACTTGCCCAAGTCGCCGAAACCCCGAAGTAGCGATTGTTTTACCGATTTCATCCTGTCCTCCTCTTATTTCCGCGCGGCGCGTCCACATTCCTTTGATCTGAATCAAGCGCACGTTTCGATGATGTGCCTAAGATTTGATTTTTTGGGAGGTAAGAAATGGCAGCCCAGAGCGAGCCGGTAATGGATGCCGGCCCGGAACAAACAGTGGGATACACCCTCCACGGTAACCGGTACCTCAACATTACCAACCGCTGCACGTTGCGTTGCGTGTTCTGCCCGAAATTCAATGACGAGTGGACGGTCCAGGAATACCCCTTGCGGCTGCGCCGCGATCCCAGTTACGAAGAAATTGTGTTGGCGGCGGGCAATCCGGAGGAATACCGGGAAATCGTTTTCTGCGGGCTTGGCGAGCCAACCTTGCGCTTGTACACACTGCTGGATGTGGCCACCCGCCTGCGCTCGCGTGCTCGGCGGATACGCCTCAACACCGACGGGTTGGCGAACTTCGTCTACGGGCGCGACGTGACCCCCGATCTGGAGGGCCTGATTGACGCACTCTCGGTATCCTTGAACGCCCAGAATGCGGAGATATACAACCGCCATTGTCGCCCGAAACTTCCCGGTTCATACGAGGCCATGCTGGATTTTGTTAAACGCGCGCGCGAATTTGTTCCTGATATCACGTTGACGGCCATAGATGGATTGTCCGGCGTTGATATCCCGGCGTGCAAAAGAATTGCGCAAGGACTCGGCGTGAAATTCCGGCGGCGCGTGCTCGACGTTGTGGGCTGAGATTTTTTCAAAATTGCCACCAGTGGAAAAAATGGAACTTGTCTGCCCGGCGGGGAGCCTGCCGGCGTTAAAATCCGCCGTTGAAAACGGTGCGGATGCTGTGTACCTCGGTTTTCGTGACGGTACCAACGCGCGCAATTTCCCCGGGCTCAATTTCGATTTAGACGAAGCACGTCAGGCGGTAAAATATTCCCACCAGCGCGGGGTCCGCGTGTTTCTGGCGATCAATACCTATCCGCGGCCATCGCAGTGGAAAAAGTGGTGCCGCGCCATCGATCAGGCGGCCACTCTGGGCATCGACGCGCTGATACTCGCCGATTCCGGACTCATGGATTACACTGCGCGCGCTTATCCCGACCTGCGCCTGCATCTTTCAGTACAGGGTTCGGCCACCAACCACGAAGCGATTGATTATTACGTTCGACACTTCGGCGTGCGACGCGTGGTGCTTCCGCGCGTGTTGTCGCTCAAGCAGGTTCAAAACGTGCTGACACGGGTTGAGGCGGAGGTGGAGGTTTTCGGGTTCGGCAGTTTGTGCGTTATGGTCGAAGGGCGCTGCACGTTGTCGTCTTATGTGACCGGCGAATCACCGAATTCGAGCGGCGTATGTTCACCGGCAAAGTATGTGAAATGGGAGGAATCGTCCATCGGTCGGCGCTCGCGTTTAAACGGTGTGCTGATCGACGTTTACGCGCCAGGCGAGTCCGCAGGATATCCCACTTTATGCAAAGGGCGGTTCGAGGTCGGTGGCAATATCTATTACGCCATGGAAGAACCGACGAGCCTCAACGTCCTCGATATCCTCCCGGAGCTGATGCGCGCCGGCGTGGCGGCCATCAAAGTCGAGGGTCGGCAGCGCAGCCCAGCCTACGTGGCGGAAGTGACGCGCACACTGCGTGAAGCCATCGACTCATGCGCTGTCGATCCGGAAACATTTTCACCTGAGGTTCGCTGGGTCGAGCAACTGGACAAGATGGCCGAGGGACGCACCCACACCCTGGGCGCGTATTCACGACCGTGGCAATGAAACTCTCGCTCGGACCGATCCCTTATTATTGGGAACGTCAACGCGTTTTCGATTTTTACGAACGTATCGCCTATACAGCGGTGGATATCGTTTATCTCGGAGAAACAGTCTGCTCCAAGCGTCGGGCGCTACGCCTGTCGGACTGGTTCGGTATTGCCAGGCGGTTGACTGATGCGGGCAAGGAGGCGGTGTTGTCCACGCTCACGCTTATCGAGGCAGAGTCGGAGGTCTCCTATATGCGCTCGCTTGTCGAAAACGGCCACTATCCGGTCGAGGCCAACGACATGGCAGCGATCAACATGCTGGAAGGCGTTGCCCCCTTTGTTATTGGTCCGCATGTCAATGTTTACAACAACCGGACACTCGAATTGATGGCGCACGCCGGTGCCCGGCGCTGGGTCATGCCCCTGGAACTCGATCATGACAGTTTGGCTGCACTCCAAGTCGGTCGCCCCGCCGGGCTGGAAACCGAGGTGTTTGTATACGGACGCCTGCCGCTGGCCTTTTCCGCTCGTTGTTTCACGGCCCGCGCGCATAATCTGCCAAAAGACGATTGCGGTTTCCGTTGCGCCGATTACCCTGAAGGATTGTTATTGCGTACGCGCGAAGGTGAGTCGTTTCTGAGTATCAACGGTATCGAGATACTGTCCGGAGATACATACAATCTGATAAACGAAGTCGGGGCAATGCGCACGATGGGAGTGGATGTCCTGCGGCTCGCGCCCCAACCACAGGGGATGCTTGAAATTATCGAGACCTTCCGCCGGGTCATGGAGGGTAATCTCGAATTATCCACCGCGGATGCCATTCTCGCCATGCAGCATCCGGATGGATTCTGTGACGGATATTGGCACGGAACAGCGGGAATGAACCGGGTACATAACGTTAGCCAATGAAGTTCAGTGCGCGGCTGGACTTAGCCCGATGGCCCGTTGCCATATCGTGAACACGGCGCCGCCCAGCGTCTCGCCCAGCACAGCGCGAAAATGTGATTCCCAGTTGTAGTCCAGCGCATCGAGCAGGTTTTTGATGTGCACGCCGGTCTCGGTGTCGCCCTCGATGCACAGCCGGCGGTTGAAAAAGAGCGTGTCGGGGTCTTCGCGCCGCATGGCGAGCTCCCAGAAATCCTGAATCTTCCCGGTGATCCGGACATCGGCCCGGCCCGGCGGGGAAGATCGCAGGTGTCCGTGCTCGATCTGGAAATAAAGCTCGCTGGCGGTGTCCTGTATGTGGATACACACGGATTTTCCGCTAATTTCCCCGAGTCGTCCCGCGAGCGGTTGGCCACGCAACAGATGATTGAACAACCGCGCGAATATTTCCGTGTGCGCGGCATCGGGGATGAGGCGCAGCGGCAGAACCAGTGGATTTGGCAGCATAATTTTCGGGACGAAGAAATAATTATTTATAACAGTTCTTAACAATTAGGTTTATTGACTTGGGTCAAGTCCGGGGCGTGGGCCACGTCTTATTGTGAAAACTTCATGCATTTCACAAACCTGCACGATTTCATCGCGCATCTGGAAAAGCTCGGCGAATTGAGGCGCATTCCGGTTGCCATAGACCCGTGCTTGGAGATAACCGAAATATGTCGACGTACCCTGCGGGCACAGGGGCCGGCATTGTTGTTCGAAAAACCGATTAATTCGGATGTCCCGCTGCTGGGAAATCTGTTCGGCACCACGCGTCGTGTGGCGCTGGCCATGGGTCGCGAGTCACTCGAAGACCTGCGCGAGATTGGCAAGCTGCTTTCGTTTCTCAAAGAACCACAACTGCCGCGCGGTCTTGGCGATGCCTTCGAAAAGTTTCCCGAATTCAAGCAGCTGTTGCACGTTGTACCGCGGGTGGTGAGCAATTCCCCGTGTCGGGAAAATGTGCTCGAGGGCAAGGACGTCGATCTGTCGCGATTACCCATCCAGACCTGTTGGCCGGAAGATGCGGGGCGATTGATCACTTTCGGCCTCGTCATTACCAAAGGTCCTTACAAAGAAAGACAAAATATCGGTATATACCGTCAACAGGTCGTTGATCGCAACCGGGTTATCATGCGTTGGTTGCCGCATCGCGGTGGTGCCTTGGACTTTCGCGAGTGGAAAGAGGCGCATCCCGGTAAACGCTTTCCAGTAGTGGTCGCGATCGGCGCCGATCCGGCGACCTTGCTCGCGGCTGTGGCGCCGATCCCCGATACCTTGTCAGAGTTCCAGTTCGCGGGGCTGCTGCGCGGCGCGCGCAGCGATGTCATCCGTTGTCAATCAGGGGGACTCTTTGCCCCAGCGTCGGCGGAATTTGTGCTGGAGGGATATGTTGAGCCGGAGGAATTAATGCTCGAGGGACCGTTCGGTGATCACACTGGTTATTACAATTCGCAAGAGAAATTTCCGGTCTTCACTATCGAGCGGCTCACGCATCGAGACCGGCCCATTTATCACAGCGCTTACATGGGGCGCTCACCGCACGACGAACCCTCGGTTCTGGCCATGGCGCTCAACGAGATATTTATTCCTTTGCTGCAGAAACAATTTCCGGAAATCGTGGATTTCTATCTACCGCCCGAAGGCTGCTCCTACCGCATTGCTTGCGTGAGCATCAAAAAGCGTTACGCTGGACATGCCCGGCGCATCATGTTTGGAGTCTGGTCCTATTTGCGCCAGTTTACCTACACCAAGTTCGTGATTGTCACGGACGATGACATCAATGTCCGCCAGTGGAAGGAAATCATTTGGGCCATGACCACACGCATGGACCCTGTGCGCGATACGGTTTTGATCGAGAACACTCCGATAGATTACCTTGATTTCGCGAGCCCGGTCTCGGGATTGGGAGGCAAGATGGGTCTCGATGCCACGAACAAATGGCCGGGAGAAACCGCTCGCACCTGGGGCCGACCCCTGTCCATGAGTCTGGAGGTGGAGCAGCGGGTGGACAAGCTCTGGAGTCAGCTGGACATTGAAGGAACCACAAGACCCTGTCAGTAAACCACACATTAAACGCGACTCGGCCTTTATTGTCTCGCTTTGCTCACCGTACTGATGTATTTTGATGTAGGTCATAATTTACCGCGTTCCCGGTGTTATTTTTTTCCCATAAGGGTTAATTTAATCCCAGATGAATCACCAAATCATTTTTAATGCCGAACTGCTGCGCCGCTACGACAAGAGCGGGCCGCGTTATACGTCATACCCGACGGCGGTGCAATTCCACGCGGATTTTACCGAGACGGATTACCGTGAGCAGGCCAAGCACAGCAATACAGCGCCAGCGCGGCGTCCCTTGTCTTTGTATTTCCATCTCCCGTTCTGCGACACCGTCTGTTTTTACTGCGCCTGCAACAAGGTCGTGACCAAGGACCGCAAGCGCGCCGCGCCCTACCTCGAGCGCTTGCATCGCGAGATTGCCATGCAAGCGGAGTTGTTCGACCACTCGCGCCCCGTGGAACAGCTGCACTGGGGAGGTGGCACACCGACTTTCATCAGTCACGAGGAAATGCATAAGTTGATGGAAGTAACACGCGAGCATTTCCGCCTGCGCGATGACGACAAGGGGGAGTACGGCATTGAGGTGGATCCACGCGAGATACGGCCGGAGACTCTTTCGGTTCTTCGCAAGCTCGGTTTTAACCGCCTGAGCATGGGGGTGCAGGATTTCGATCCCAGGGTGCAGAAGGCGGTAAACCGTATTCAGGGGGAGGCCGAGACCATCGCGGTTCTGAAAGAGTCGCGCTCGCTCGGGTTCCGCTCGATCAACATGGATTTGATCTACGGTCTCCCGTTCCAGACGGTTGAAAGTTTCGGACGCACGTTTGAAAAGATCATTGCCGCTGGACCGGACCGGTTGTCGGTTTTCAATTACGCGCATCTGCCGGAGATGTTCAAGCCGCAGCGCCGGATCAACGCGGATGATTTACCGAATCCTCAGGAAAAGCTCAACATTCTTCAGCTTACTATCGAGCGACTGACACAGGCGGGGTATGTCTACATCGGCATGGATCATTTCGCGCGGCCGGACGATGAACTGGCGCAAGCGCAGCGAAATGGAACGCTGTACCGGAATTTCCAGGGCTACTCGACGCACGCCGAGTGCGATCTGATTGGCATGGGAATCACGGCGATCGGCATGGTCGGGAATTGTTACAGCCAGAATCAGAAAACGCTTGAGGAATATTACGCCGCGCTCGATTCCGGTCATCTCCCGGTGATGCGCGGTGTCGTGCTCGTTGACGATGACAAAATGCGCCGCGAGATCATTACGCAGCTCATCTGTCATTTTTCCCTTGATTGTGGTAAAATTGAAAAATTATACAATATTCGATTTGCTGAGTACTTCGCAAACGAAATGTCCGACCTGGCTGTCATGCAGCACGATGGCTTGCTCGAGGTGGATGACACCACCATCAGGATTCACCCGGCGGGAAAACTCCTCATCCGCAACATCTGCATGGTATTCGACCGCTACTTGCGGGAGAAACAGCAGAACCGTTTCTCGAAAGTGATCTGACGCAAGATTGTTGTCGCCCGATTTTTCTTTATCGAGCCATATTCTGACTAGGCGACATCCATACTGTTGGCATCCGCGGGAGAAATTTCCAGGCGGTAACCGTAGTGATAGATGGCTTTGAGGGTGGGTCCGTACTCGCCCGCAAGGCCGAGCTTGGTGCGCAGGCGGCTGACGTGGGTATCCACGGTGCGTGTGTTCAGCCCCGGTCCGCGTCCCCAGACG
>DATCZH010000097.1:0-12430 GCA_036526015.1 Sulfuricaulis sp. | reverse complement strand
CTTTGGTGGCAGGGTATTTCTAGTCGCCAGTCTAGCAAGCTTCACGATTCCCGGGAACAAATAATTAATTATTCCTGCGGCTCGTATCCCAGGTTTGGCGACAGCCAGCGCTCCAGGGTGGCGAGCTTCATTTTTTTTCGCCGCGCGTAATCTTCCACCTGATCCTTGCCGAGATTGCCCACGGCAAAGTACCGCGATTCGGGATGCGAAAAATAAAATCCGCTCACAGCGGCGGCCGGCCACATGGCGAAGCTTTCGGTCAGTTTCACGCCAATATTCTTCGTGGCATCGATCAATTTAAACAGTAGCTCTTTCTCGGTGTGCTCCGGACAGGCCGGGTAACCGGGAGCCGGGCGGATGCCTTGGTATTCTTCTCGGATCAGTGCCTCGCCATCGAGTTGTTCGCCGCCCGCATAGCCCCAGAATTCCTTGCGCACGCGCTCATGCAGCCGTTCAGCAAAGGCCTCGGCCAGCCGGTCGGCCAGCGCCTTGGCCATGATGGCGTTGTAATCGTCTTGCTGTTTCTCGAATTTCTTTGCCAACTCTTGAGCCCCGTGTATTGCGACGGCAAACCCACCGACATAGTCCTTAACACCGGAATCCTTCGGCGCCACGAAATCCGCGAGCGCACGATTCGGCCTCCCCGGGGGCTTTTCATCCTGCTGTCGCAGGCTGTGCAGTGTCAGGACGACCTTCTGGCGCAATTCATCCTGATACACTTCGATGTCATCGTCATTCACGCTGTTGGCCGGGAACAGGCCGATGACACCTTTTGCCATAAATGATTTTTCCTGAATAATGCGCTTGAGCAGCGCTTGGGCATCGTTAAAAAGCTTGGTGGCCTCCACGCCCGTTTTCTCATCCTGGAGAATGGCCGGGTAACGACCTTTTATCTCCCAAGTAGCGAAGAACGGCGTCCAGTCGATATAGCGCGTCAGTTCATTGAGAGGGTAATCCTCGAAAACAGTTATACCCGGCTTGCGTGGGGCAGACGGAAGATGGCTGTTCCAGTCGATTTTCGTTTTATTCGCACGCGCGTCTGCGAGCGACAGCATGCGTGCGCCGGCTTGCTTGCCTTTGTGACGGGCGCGTACTTCCTCGTACTCGGCCTGGACCTTTGCCACGAAGTCTTTTTTTAGGTCCGTGCTAAGCAGATTCGAGGCCACGCCCACGCCGCGTGAGGCGTCCTTGACCCACACGACGGGGTGCGGATAGTTTGGTGCGATTTTCACCGCGGTGTGCACGCGCGAGGTAGTCGCGCCACCAATCAGCAGCGGGATGTCGAAGCCCTCGCGCTGCATCTCCTTTGCGACATGTGCCATCTCCTCGAGGGAGGGCGTAATCAGACCCGACAGGCCGATAATGTCGACCTTCTCCTTGCGCGCGGTTTCGAGGATCTTGGCGGCCGGCACCATGACGCCGAGATCGACGACATCGTAGTTGTTGCAGGCCAGCACCACGCCGACGATGTTCTTGCCGATATCGTGCACATCGCCTTTGACTGTTGCCATGAGGATCTTGCCCTTGGCGCGGCTGTCGGCGGTTTTCTCCGCCTCGATGAAGGGGATGAGCCAGGCCACGGCCTTTTTCATGACGCGTGCGCTCTTC
The DNA here is from genome assembly GCA_036526015.1 of Sulfuricaulis sp. Classification (GTDB taxonomy): domain Bacteria; phylum Pseudomonadota; class Gammaproteobacteria; order Acidiferrobacterales; family Sulfurifustaceae; genus Sulfuricaulis. The sequence goes on along the minus strand of DATCZH010000097.1, from coordinate 10,822 downwards.
ACCACCTGGGGCAGGAACATCTTGCCGGCGCCAAACAGGTCGCCAACGACGTTCATGCCGTCCATGAGCGGGCCTTCAATAACCTGGATGGGGCGCGCGAATTGCAGCCGCGCTTCTTCAGTATCTTTCTCGACGTATTCATCGATGCCGTGTACCAGCGCGTGTGTGAGTCGCTCAGTCACCGGCGCCTCGCGCCAGGACAGATCCTCGGTCTTGGCCTTGCCGCCTTCGCCGGCATACTTCGCAGCGATTTCAAGCAGGCGCTCGGTGGCATCCGGGCGGCGGTTCAGGATCACGTCCTCGACGCGCTCGCGCAGCTCCAACGGGATGTCCTCGTACACCGCGAGTTGCCCGGCGTTGACGATGCCCATGGTCATGCCGGCCTTGATGGCGTGGTACAGGAACACCGAGTGGATCGCCTCACGTACGGCATTGTTGCCGCGGAACGAGAATGACACATTGGAGACGCCACCCGAGACCAGTGCGTGCGCCAGGCGTTGCCGAATCTCGCGCGTGGCTTCGATGTAATCGACGGCGTAGTTGTTGTGCTCCTCGATGCCGGTGGCGATCGCGAAAATGTTCGGGTCGAAGATGATGTCTTGTGGCGGGAAGCCGACCTTTTCGGTCAGGACCTTGTACGAGCGCGCGCAAATCTCGAACTTGCGCTCGCGCGTGTCGGCCTGGCCTTTCTCGTCGAAGGCCATCACCACGACGGCCGCGCCGTAGCGCCGGCAGGCATGTGCCTGTTCGATGAATTTTTCCTCGCCTTCCTTGAGGCTGATGGAGTTGACCACCGGCTTGCCCTGCACGCATTTCAGGCCGGCCTCGAGCACGGTCCATTTCGACGAGTCGATCATGACCGGTACGCGCGCGATTTCTGGTTCGGAGGCGATCAGGTGCAAGAAGGTCGTCATGGCCTTCTCGCCCTCGAGCATGGCCTCGTCCATGTTGACGTCGATCATCTGCGCGCCGTTTTGCACTTGGCTCCGCGCCACGTCGAGAGCCTTGTCGTATTCGTTATTCAGGATAAGTTTCTTGAACACGGCCGAGCCGGTGACATTGGCGCGCTCGCCTACGTTCACGAACAGGCTGTCCGGGCCGATATTGAGCGGCTCCAAACCTGCGAGCCGGCATTGCGGCTCGATTTTCGGCAACATGCGTGGACGCACCGTGCGCACGGCCTCGGCGATGGCCTTGATATGCGGCGGCGTAGTGCCGCAACAGCCGCCGATTATATTCAGGAAGCTGGACTCGGCCCATTCCCTGATTTCCTGTGCCATAAATTCAGGCGTGTCGTCGTAACCGCCGAATTCGTTCGGCAGGCCGGCGTTGGGATGACTGCTGACGTGCACATTGCTGACGCGCGCCATTTCCTCGACATACTGGCGTAGTTGCTCGGTGCCAAGCGCGCAATTCAGGCCCACGCTCAGCGGTTGCGCGTGGGAGATGGAATTCCAGAAGGCTTCCGTCGTCTGGCCGGAAAGCGTGCGACCACTAGCGTCGGTGATAGTGCCGGAGATCATGATCGGCACGCGAATGCCGTGTTTCTCAAAATATTGATCGATCGCATACAGCGCCGCCTTGCAATTGAGCGTGTCGAACACGGTTTCCACCAGCAGCAGGTCGGCGCCACCGTCCAGCAGGCCACGCACGGATTCGGTATAGGCCGTCACCAGCTCGTCATAGCTAATATTGCGAAAACCGGGATTGTTCACGTCCGGCGACAGCGAGGCGGTGCGATTAGTCGGCCCGAGGACGCCGGCCACGAAGCGCGGGCGCGACGTGTCCTTTTTCTCGAACTCGTCGGCCACGGCCCGCGCTAGGCGCGCGCCCTCGCGGTTCAACTCATAGGACAGCTCCTCCATGCGGTAATCCGCCATGGAGATGGACTGCGAATTGAAGGTATTGGTCTCGAGGATATCGGCGCCGGCATCGAGATAGGCGGCATGGATGTCGCGGATGATCATGGGCTGCGTCAGCGTGAGCAGATCGTTGTTGCCCTTCAACTCATGCGCCCAGCTCGCAAAGCGTTCGCCGCGATAGTCTTTCTCGCCCAGCTTGTAGCGCTGGATCATGGTGCCCATGGCACCGTCCAGGACCAGGATTCGCTCTATTAGGAGACTCTCAAGCCGGGACAGGCGTTCGCGCTGGGCGCTGTTGGAGACAACGTAGGGTCTTTGGGACATTCTTCTTCGGATTTTGGCTCATAGAGCTGATGGAGTTTAACGGAAAGCCAATTTGAATGCATGAAACGACAACCCGCCAAAGGCGGGTTGTCGTTTCATGCGCGATGGAAGTCGGTCGCGTCAGGCGGCCTTGTCTCCCTATATGGCTTTGGCGGCGCGTGTGGCCTTGGCCTCTGTGGAAAGCAGGGGATAAAGCCGGACGCCCGCAGGACTATTCGCTGGTCCGGTAGGTGGACCCCAGTTGGATAATGCGCTGAATGAAGTCGTCATAGCTCATCCCGGCCTTGATGGCGGAATGCGTGCAGTCTTCGTCGCGGGCGATACCGGGGTTGGGATTGGCTTCAATAACGTAGATTTCACCATCGGCTGTGAGCCGCAGGTCGACTCTCCCATAGCCATTCATGTCGAGCAGGTGGTAGACGCGTTTGCACAGGTGCTGGATCCGTTCCTCCATGCCGTTTGGCAAGGTGCGCGCGAACTGGTATTCGATGCCCCAGCGTTGGCGGTACTTGTCGTCCCACTTCACTTTGTAGGTTGCCATCTTCGGTGTGCCCGGCTCGACGTTATCAAATACCAGCTCGCGGATGGGCAGGACTTCAAGCTTGCTGTTGCCGAGAACCGTGACATACAGTTCGCGCCCGTCGATGTATTGCTCGGCGATGGCATCGCCATGAAGCTTGTCGTGAATCAGCGCCACGCGTTCACGTAACTGGTCCTCATTCTCCACGTAGGAGGCCTGGGCGATGCCGACCGAGCCTTCCTCGGTCAACGATTTGACGATCAGCGGAAAGGTGAACTTTCGCCGCCGGCTGATCTTTCGTCCGAGTCGGAAGACATAGAAGTCCGGAACGCTGATGCGATGATAGGTGAGGATCATCTTGGTCAGTGCCTTGTCGCGCGCCAGCAGCAGGCCACGCGGGTTACAGCCGGTATAGGAGATGCGCATCATTTCGAAATAGCTGACGACGTAATAATCGAAGGCGCTATTGCCGGCGAAATCTTCCAGAAGATTGAACGCAATATGGGGTTTGAATTCCTCGTTCATCTTTCGGATCGGCAGGAGATCATCGTAAACACCCACGATCTGGACTTCATGACCGAGGCTTACGAGAGCATTCTTGACGTCGTACTCCGTGCGGAACTTCTCCATCCGCGGATCGGCTTTGTCGCTCAGGTCCTCCGGCGGTACCAGCGTGTAGTGCACCACCATCATGACGCGGAGCTTTTTCATATGGCCAGGCGCGACATGCCGCTGCGCAGCGAACCCATGTAGAGCATCACAAGCGAGGCGATGAGCGCGGTCTTGGTTTCCTCCTTGTCGCGGGAGGCGTGAAGATTCATTTCCTCGCAGCGATGAATCATGTCATCGATGGTCAGGTTGATGCGATACCGGGATTCGGAGGTCCAGCGGGCGACGCTGTTGATGGCCTCGCGCCGCATTTTTCGCACGAAGTGCGCCGCGCGTTCGTTCTTGTGGCTGACCGACGCGGGGAAGATCTGCCGCAACTGCTGCTCGTGAAAGCGAGGCAAATCCTGTTGCAAGCGAGTCTGCTTCTCAGCGAAATATTCGCGCAGCGTCAGGCGTAAAGTGACGATCGAGTCGACCTGTTTTTTGCTGCGCACCGGTGGTTTGTGACCAATGATCTCCTTCATCAGTTCTTCCACGTAATTGAGTTTCTTGAGTACCGGCCAGTCGCGGTATTTCTCGCGCCAACGCGATCCTGGGTCGAGCCACACGGAGAAAGTCTCGGCCCAGTCCTCGGCGGGGTGGCTCTGCGCATACCAGTTATCCAGGTGCAGCACATAATTGCGGCTGTAGGGACGCGGCAGGTAGCTCTCGGGATAGGCCTTGCTGGCACGCCCGAAACGGCGGCGCCAACTTTGTTTTAGGTGCAGCCGGTAGGCGTTGGCCAGCGCATGCGCTGTCTCGTGACGCAGCAATTTCATGCGTGACTCCGTGGTGGTGCCGTCGAACTCGAGCATGTGCGCCTTTTCCAGGCGCATGAGTCTCGGGTGCACAAGATAAAAAGGGATGGCAAATCCAGGGACACCGTCCGGGCAGAACCAGCAGTCCGACAGCCAGCAATGCGGGCGGAACGCAAAACCACGAAGGGCCAGCTCGTCCCACAGGACTTCGACCTCTTTCTGCATTTTGCTGCCGTTGAGCGTGAGCCCCAGGTCGCACAGCCGGGTATCTAACAGGTGCTCGTCGGACCGGCGTGTCCAGGACGTCGTCACGGGTCGCTTTGCGATTTTTTTCCGGCGCGGCTTCTTGCGGCTTTTCCTTTTTTTCGAAGCGATGTGCGTCTCCTTCGTTGTTTTTCAGTGTTAATAAACAGGACTTACACGATACCCGGCTTTCTCGAGGCGATACAACAGGCCCGTTTCACCTGGCAGGTGCGCAGCGCCTACGGCGATGAAAGCCCCGCCTTCCCTGAGAATTGGCCCCATACGCTCCACCATGCGAAGATTACGCTGGTTTAGCAGTCGGTCCATGACGTCGTCATAGAGCCGATCATCGCCGGCTTTGTATTTTTCACCGAGCGCCATGATGGCGGCCAGATCGCGGGCCAGCCAAGCCTGGTGCAGCTCTTCGAATTGTCTGTCCAAAGTCGATTGTGTGCGTACAGTATCTTCCAGCAACGCAATTTGGTCGGAGAGAGAAAGGTCATTGAATACCGAAAGTTGTTCGGCAATCGACTCCAAACCGGACACGGGCTTGTTCATTCGGGTCATGTGAGCCTGAAGCACGAAATCGAGATATTCTCCGGTCTTCGGGGCCGGCATAGAGAGGGTCATCATGACCGCCCAGGGTTTCTGCTTCTCGATACCTTGTGTCGGCATACCGCGAGCGGACAATGCCTTTTTCGTATCCTGGTAAAGTTTCTGGCCAATGACCTGTTCCAGGGAATGACCGTCGTTAAAGAACATGACCTCGGCCATGCTCACCAAGGCCTCGGCATCAACGATGGCTTCCATGACAAACCGCCTGGCGTTATTCAACGACCGTGAAACCGGTTCTGGCAAGGCGGTGACGCGTTTGTCATCCGAATGGATGGTGCCAAAGATGTAACTGGCCGGAATATTCGGGGATTCGATTTTCCACAGCAGGCCTTTGGTGAAACGGGAGGCGGTTTCGTGGGGGACGTCTGCGACGTTTATTGTCGCGGACAGGGCCGCGAGTGGCACGCCCGTCCACAGCGGCAGGATCAGAAAGCAGGATAGAGGAATACTGACAAGAAACCGGCGAACCGCCGTGGATAAATCTGGGTCGATGGCAAAATGTCGTCGCATCGGATGGATGGCTTCAGGAAAAAGGCCCGATTACCATGAGCCCAAGAATATATTAGGAATCCCGATGCGCCAAATATTTATTCACGTCTTGTTGACATTGTGCCTGGCCGTGCCGGGTGCGCGCGCCGGGGAATTGCCGCTTTGGGAAGTAGGTTTGGGCGTGGCCGGTGTAAGCCTCCCCGATTACCGTGGATCGGATGAACAGCGCGCGTACCTGCTTCCCTTGCCTTACGTCAACTACCGCGGGAAGTTCTTGCAGATCGATCGCGAGGGCGCGCGCGGCAGGTTGTTCAGCTCCGATCGTCTCCGACTCGAGCTGAGCGTGAGCGCTGGACCACCGGCACGCAGCGACGCCAATATGGCGCGACGCGGGATGCCGGACATAGACCCGACGGTCGAGATGGGACCCTTGCTCGAGATTACCCTGTCACGCGACCGCTTCCATGATCAATCCTGGTCAATTCGACTGCCTTGGCGCGTCGTGGTTGCTACCGATCTAGCGCATTATGATGAGATTGGCTGGGTTTTCGCTCCCAGCCTCCATTACGAAATGCGCCAGGGGGGATGGGAGATGGGAGTGGCGGCTGGTCCCCTCTATGCTTCGGAGAAATATCATGACTACTTCTATGAGGTGACGCCGAATTTTGCCACGCCGACACGTCCCGCCTACGATGCCACCAGCGGGTACAGTGGCAGTCGATTGACATTCACAGCCAGCCGGCGTTTCCAGAATTTCTGGATCGGCGCTTTTGCGCGCTATGATCAACTGTCCGGCGCCGCCTTTGACGACAGCCCGTTGGTGAAGAAAAATTCCTCTTTTATGGCGGGAATGGGCATTGCCTGGGTCTTGGCGGAAACGAAGCGGCCTTGAGCGCAAACTGTGACGTAACGATGAGATTCATACCATGACACCGAGAACACGGGACGAATTTCTGGATCTGGTGGATCAGCTGATCTTCGAAATCGAGGAGATCCTGATGTGCGCCGAGGATGAAGGCGACCCGGAGGATTCCGAGTTTTCAGAGTTGCTGCCGGTCTACGAGCAGTTGTTGGCGGATCTCAAGAAGCTGCACGCCGAAATCATGCAGGGACGGCATGCCTTTGGCGAAGACCGGGACCTGCCCTTCATGCCGGTCGTGAACAAATGGAAGGCTCGTCTTCCATTTTATAATCTGTTTGCGACACTTAACATCGCGAACCGGCAAGGCCTGCCGGGTTAACGGTTTGTGACTTCAACAGTTTGCCGGTAACATTCTGCCATGTCCGGCAACACCATCGGAAAGCTCTTTACTGTTACCACCGCGGGAGAATCCCACGGGCCGGCGTACATCGGCATCGTCGATGGTTGTCCGCCTGGTATGGCACTGACGGAAGCGGACCTACAGCCGGATCTCGACCGACGCAAGCCCGGCAAGTCGCGCCACACCACGCAGCGGCGTGAATCGGATGAAGTCAAGATTCTTTCGGGCGTGTTCGAAGGCAAAACCACCGGCACACCGATCGGCCTGTTGATCCAGAATACTGACCAGCGCCCGCAGGATTATTCCAGGATTATGGATCGGTTCCGCCCGGGCCATGCCGACTACACCTACGTTCAGAAGTACGGTCTGCGCGATTATCGCGGCGGTGGGCGCGCATCCGCGCGCGAGACATCGATGCGTGTGGCGGCCGGGGCCATTGCCAAAAAATATTTACACGAAAATTACGGAGTGGTTATCCGAGGTTACCTTGCACAACTGGGCCCGATCAAAGCTGAACTCATGGACTGGAACGAAGTCGATAACAACCCTTTCTTTTGTCCGGACGCCTCGAAGGTGGTGGAACTGGAGGCTTACATGGATGCCCTTCGCAAAGAAGGCAATTCCATCGGCGCGCGGATCAATGTCATTGCGAGCCACATGCCAGTGGGCTTGGGCGAACCCATCTTCGGGCGGCTGGACGCCGATATCGCCTACGCCATGATGGGTATTAATGCGGTGAAGGGTGTTGAGATCGGTGCGGGATTCCACTGCATCGAGCAGAAAGGTACCGATCACCGTGATGAAATCACCCCGCAGGGATTTCTGTCCAATCATGCCGGCGGCACCCTTGGCGGCATTTCCACCGGACAGGATATCGTCGTGAGCATCGCCCTCAAGCCCACTTCCAGCATCCGCTTGCCGGGACGCACCGTGAACGTGAAGGGCGAGGCGGTCGAAATCGCCACCACCGGGCGTCATGATCCATGTGTCGGCATTCGCGCCACTCCGATTGCCGAAGCCATGCTGGCCATCGTGCTGATGGACCATGCACTGCGTCACCGCGCACAAAATTCCGACGTCAAAAGCCCAACACCGGTAATTCCTGGCAGTATCTGAATCTGTGCACACACGTTAAGCCGAGATGCAATCTTTGGCATAGATATACTGGCTGTCTCTTTCATATTGATACTGTAGTTGCGCCCCTTGAACGGTGGCGATGGGAATGATAGTAGGGCTGATCTGCAAAAACTGACAATAACCGGGTGGGTAAGGCTGCCCGATGTATCCGACTTCATTTTAAATGCCATACTGGCGACTTTCCGGTTTTTATTATTTCTATTTCGCCACGTTGGGCGTGTTAGTGCCTTACTGGAGCCTGTATCTCCAGTCCGTCGGCTTCGCGCCGGTGGACATCGGCAATCTGATCGCCATCCTCATGTTCTCACGCATCGTGGCACCCGTGTTGTGGGGCTGGATCGCCGATCATCGCGAGCAGCGCATGGCGGTGGTGCGGCTGGCGTCGTTCCTGGCGGTTGCAACGTTCAGCGGCGCTTTTTTCGGTGCATCATTCTGGTGGCTGGCTATGGTGATGCTGCTTTTCAGTTTTTTCTGGCACGCCTCGTTGCCGCTGCTCGAAGTGTTCGTCATGCAACACACGGCAACACGACCGGGTGCTTATGGACGTGTGCGCCTGTGGGGATCCATCGGATTCATCCTGTCGGTGCTGGCACTCGGGCCCGTGATTGACGCCCATGGCCCATGGTGGGTGTTGCCATCGCTGTTTTCCTTGATGCTGGGTATCTGGTTGTTCAGTCAGATTTTGCCGGAATCGGAGATGAAAGGCGCGGTCGAACATGCGGGGCGGTTTCGCGATGCGTTATGGCGACCGGGGGTATTCGCTTTTCTGCTGGCCTGTCTGCTCATGCAGATCAGCCATGGCCCGTACTACACTTTTTATTCCATTTATCTTGAGAGCCACGGCTATTCGAAGACCGTGATTGGCACGCTGTGGGCGTTTGCCGTGGTGTGCGAGATCGGTGTGTTTCTGTTAATGCAGCGATTGCTTGTTCGCGTATCGCTGCGTGCGGTGCTGATCGCGAGTTTTATTCTCGCGACGGTGCGCTGGATATTGATTGGACATTATCCCGACAGTCTTCCGGTGTTGTCCATCGCGCAGGTGCTGCATGCCGCCACCTTCGGCAGTTTCCACGCCTCGGCCATCCAGCTTGTCCACCGGTTCTTCACAGGACGTCATCAGCATCGTGGCCAGGCGATTTATGGAAGTCTCAGCTTTGGGATCGGCGGCGCGGTGGGAAGTTTATACAGCGGCCATACCTGGGCCACGCTGGGTCCGACCGTCACTTTCAATATTGCCGCCGCGGCCGCGGGACTGGCGTTCGTGGTAGCGTGGTTTCTAATTAGGCCGAGGATTTGAGACGGCGTTGCCGGCGGTAGGAGGAAAGCAGGATGATCTCCGCCGTGCGCCGCATGACCGGCGCGGCAGGTTTACGGGAGATGTGGCTGTCGGCAAATATTTTATTGAAGGCGGCGCCGAGTTCGTCGAGCACGCGGTACAAGTCGACGTCGGTTCGGGCGGCGCGTAACACTTCCTGGCGGATGGGGGCGAGGGCCAGGAGCGTTTTCTCCAGGCTCACCGGATCGGTCAACCGGCGGCAGGCGTTCGAGACGTAAATCGCGCGCGCCAGGCGCGTCATGATGTCATGGTGCAGCGGGCTGCCATCGAACACGTCCTTGATATGGGTGGCGGCCGGGTTCACCGGAAATTGGTGATACCCCAGACGTTCTTCCAGCTGCGCCAGCAATTCCTTGAAATTCATCGTTCTCTACTTTCTCGTGTCGCGGATGATCCGGATCAGCGCCTGACCGGCATTGGACAAGGTGCGCTTTTCATGGGTGACTATCCCCAACTCGCGCCTTATCACCCCCTTTTCAATCTGGACCACTTTCAGCCCTTCGTCAATCATGGTTCGCGGCAATGCGCTCCAGCCGAGACCAATGGCCGTCAGCATTTTGAGTACTTCGAGATAATTGGTGGCCATGCCGATTTGGATCCGGTCGCGCAAAGAGCCGAAGGCATTCAGGATGATCTCCCGTGTATAGGTACCGGGCCCGGGCAGAATAGCCGGGTAATCCAGCAGTTTTTCAAGCTTTACGTGCTTTTCCCGCGCCAGCGAATGTCCCGGGCTCACGACAATATCCAGCGGGTCGTCCCAGATTTTCTCAGTCTTTAAAGGCACGGAGGTTTTGGGTGGCAGGGTGACGACGGCAAGCTCGAGATCGCCTTTTGCCACAGCCTGGCAGGCTTTTTCAGAGTCCATGAACTGAAGATTCAACCGCACTTGTTTGTATCTCTCATGGAACTGCTTGAGCGGTCCCGGAAGCCGGTGCAGACCAATATGGTGGCTGGTGGCCACCTGGAGCTCACCGGCAATCGATCCTGACAGATTGGTAATACCGCGCTTGACGTCCTCCAGCTCCAGCAGCATGTGACGCGCACGGATCAGCAATTCCTCCCCGGCGGGAGTGAGATGAATTCCCCTGCCGATGCGGTCGAACAGGCGCGTTCCAAGCTCGGATTCGAGCACGGCGATGCGCTTGCTGATGGCCGGCTGGGTGAGATAAATCCGTTCTGCGGCCCGAGAGAATGAACCGGCTTCGGCCACGGCCAGAAAAACCTGCAAGGCGGATATATCCATAACTATTTTGAATAGATTATATGATAAACATGAATTTGTGTTATTTATAGAATATGCCTAGGATTTACGCAACTTACACATCACTTTAAATCAGCCATGGCGGGAAAAACCCTCTACGACAAACTTTGGGATGCGCACGTGGTCCGTCACAACGATGACGGCACCTGCCTCCTGTATATCGACCGGCATTTAGTGCATGAGGTGACCAGCCCACAGGCCTTCGAGGGGCTGCGCCTGGCCGGTCGTAAGCTCTGGCGTGTGGACGCCAACCTTGCCACTACCGATCACAATGTTCCGACCACGGACCGCTCCCACGGCATTGTAGATCCGGTCTCACGCCTGCAAGTAGAAACACTCGATCGGAATTGCCACGACTACGGCATCA